>NZ_JAGGQC010000048.1:0-5826 GCF_018613455.1 Bacillus sp. ISL-78 | reverse complement strand
GGGATATTCCTGCCAAAATGGATCCAACAGCAAAAATGATAGAAGATATTAAAATCATTTTGCGCCGTCCTAAACGATCGGAAAGTTGTCCGGCCATGGCACCTCCAAAAATAGCTCCAAACATCAACGAAGAGGTAATCCAGCCAATGGCACCTGGGTTGTTTTGAAGGTTCCAATCATGTTGCAGAAAAGGCAAAGCACCCGTCATGACGCCGATATCATAACCGAAGAGAATGCCTCCAAAAGCCCCAAAAAAATAAATGAATCCACTTGAGATTTTCTTATCATTAACCATTAAAATTCCCTCCTCAAGGTTTTAAAATTATATTTTTAAAAATCCCACTACTAAAAACTATTTATCAGGATGAATTCTGTGTCGTCATTCTGCTATTAAAACGCTTTCATCTTTTCCATGCAAAACACGAATACGCTTCCGGATACAGGAAAAATACTAATCTATTACTATTTCCAGAAACTTCTGGATTACCTATTTTTCCCCTCCAAGGAAGCAGAGCCTCCTTGGAGGGGGAGACATTACTTGATAACTACGTATTCCAAGCCAACAAGTTTGGCATAGGTTATGATTTGGTCTGTTGTTAAATTCAATGAAACAACTGTATGGTGACCGCCACCATTCTCAATCCAAGCTTTCACTCCATCTTGGAAGTTTGGCTTCACTTCCCAAAGTACACGGGCCACAGGAAGGTTTGGTGCTGGAACAGTTGGCTCAAATGCAGAAACTTCATTAATCAAAAGTTTATAGTTTGTACCATAGTCAGCCATGGAAACAACGACACCATCTCCTGCTTTGCCGTCGAATACCAAACGTGCTGGGTCTTCACGATCACCTATACCTAATGGAGATACGATAATTTTTGGTTTGTTACTTGCTAAAGATGGGTCGACTTCAAGCATATGTGATTGAAGGATAGATTCTTGTCCAGCGGCTAATTCATAGGTGTAATCTTCCATAAATCCAGTTGATTGGTTATGGCTCATCACTTTCAGTAAGCGATCAAGTGCTGCCGTCTTCCAATCTCCTTCACCCGCAAAGCCATATCCTTGTGCCATCAAACGTTGGACGGCAAGACCAGGAAGTTGTTTCATCCCATATAAATCTTCGAAGTTCGTTGTGAAGGCCGTGTAACCACCATCATCAAGGAAACGTTTAATCGCAATTTCATAGCTTGCCTGTACCTTTACGCTTTTCTCCCAATCTTCCCTACTGTAGGTACCATAATCAAATTCATAAAGTCCTTCGTATTCTGCAAATAAAGCATCAATTTCTTCATCAGTAACCGCATTTACATATTGAACAAGGTCTCCGATTCCAAAATAGTCAACTGTCCACCCAAATTGGATTTGCGCTTCAACCTTATCCCCTTCGGTTACTCCAACGTTACGCATGTTGTCTCCAAAACGAGCGACCTTAATGTTGAAGCTTTCGTTATAAGCAACCGCTACGTCCATCCATTGTGCAATTTGCTGGCGCACTTCAGGACGCTCCCAATAACCTACAACAACTTTATTTTGTTTTTTCAAACGGGCATTGATAAAACCATATTCACGGTCACCATGAGCGGATTGGTTTAAGTTCATGAAGTCCATATCAATCGTTGCCCAAGGAATGCTTTCATTGAATTGTGTAGCCAAATGAAGCAATGGTTTTTGTAATAATTTTGTTCCACGAATCCACATTTTTGCAGGTGAGAAAGTATGCATCCAAGTGATGACACCGGCAACTTCGTTACGATAGTTGACTTCTTTCATGATGCTTGTGATTTTATCTGCACTGACAGCTAAATCTTGCAATACAAGTGGATAGGGTAAAATACCGCTTTCATTTAATGCATCGGTTATCGTTTGTGCATTCGCCTTGACCTCTGCTAACGCTTCTTCCCCATATAGATGTTGTGATCCTACGACAAACCAAAATTCTTTTTTTTCTGTTGTTAACATAATAAGCCTCTTTTCTTTATCTAATGGTTTGATAATTTGATAGCGTTGATCTTACTTTTGACCGTAATAAGCATATTTTCCATGTTTTCGTAAATAGTGTTTATCCAAAATATTTTGTGGTAATTCTTTTGCAAAATGATTTAATTCCCGTGTAAATAAATTCATTTTCGAAACTTCATCCAACACCACACTATTCATTACGGCGGTTTTTGCATCTTTTCCCCAAGTAAAGGGACCATGACCATGAAGTAAGACACCAGGAACGGCTAAAATGTCTAACCCGCGCTCTTCAAATGTTTCGATGATTAACTTCCCAGTCTCCACTTCGTACCCACGATCAATCTCCTCTTGTGTTAGGTAGCGGGCACATGGGACGGATCCGTAAAATGTGTCTGCGTGAGTGGTCCCCATCGCCGGAACATCAAGGCCTGCTTGAGCCCAGATTGTCGCCCAAGTTGAATGAGTATGTACAATGCCGCCGATTTCTTGGTAATACTTATAAAGTACTGCGTGAGTCGCTGTATCTGATGAAGGCCTCAACTTGCCTTCAACAACATTGCCATCTAAATCAACAACAACCATATCGCTGGCTTTCATCGTTTCGTAATCAACACCACTAGGTTTGATAACAAATAAACCGCTTTCACGATCAATGGCACTCGCATTTCCCCATGTATATTTCACGAGTCCATATTTAGGCAAGTCCAAATTTGCTTGAAATACCTCTTCTTTCAGTTGTTCTAACACGTCAGTCCCTCCAGTTTTCCACTCATAACATCAAATTGTCTACAGCGGCCTGCTCAATCACTAAACCCTTCCTGTATCTTTCAATAAATGCTTCAAATCCTTTAACATCCACCTGATCAGGATAAATTTCTTGCCCCTCAGCCTCTTCGAATACTTTTTTGTCGAGGAAGTCTTCTAAACTTTCATTTTGATCTTTATTTATCATGTAAGATGCTAGAATCGCCATTCCCCACGCGCCGCCTTCTCCTGCTGTTGACATCACTGAAACTGGAGCATTCATTGCAGCGGCAACAATTTTTTGTCCTACAAGAGGCGTTTTAAATAAACCACCGTGAGCCAAAATACGATCAATTGCAACATTTTCTTCCGTTGTCAAAATACCCATGCCGATTTTCAAAGCACCAAAAGCAGTAAAAAGGTGAGTCCGCATGAAGTTCGCTAAATTGAAATGACTCTCAGGTGAGCGAACAAATAAAGGTCGCCCTTTTTCTAATCCTGTGATATTTTCACCTGAGAAATAACCGTAGCTAAGCAAACCGCCACCATCTGGATCCGCTTCCAAAGCCTTATTCAGCATTACTTCAAATAATTTATTTGTTTCAACCTTCTGCCCCATTGCCTCAGAAAATTCACGGAACAATCCCAGCCAAGCATTGAGATCACTTGAACAGTTATTCGCGTGAACCATTCCAACTGGACTTCCGTTTGGTGTAGTTACCAAATCTATTTCTGGATATACCTTTGAAAGTTCTTTCTCCAGTACAATCATGGCAAAAACGGAAGTTCCTACTGATACGTTTCCGGTACGTTTCCTTACACTATTCGTAGCAACCATTCCAGTTCCAGCATCGCCTTCCGGTGGGCAAATTGGAGTGCCTGGTTGTAAATTCCTTGATCTATCCAGGATTTTCGCTCCAATTTCGGTCAATTCACCCGCTTGCTCTCCTGAAATGTAAACTTTGGGAAGAATCTCTTTTAGTTTCCAAGGATAATCTTTCGTCACAATTAAATCATCAAACTGCTTGACCATTGATTCATTGTAATCTTGCGTTAATTCATCAATGGGGAACATACCAGAAGCATCTCCAATGCCAATTGCTTTATTACCAGTCAATAACCAGTGAATGTATCCAGCCAAAGTCGTAATGCAATCAATACGAGGTAAATGTTTCTCTTCATTTAATATTGCTTGATAAAGGTGGGCAATACTCCACCGTTCAGGGATATTAAATTGAAATAGATCAGTTAATTCTTTTGCTGCAACACCAGTTGTTGAGTTGCGCCAAGTTCGAAACGGAACAAGTAGCTCCCCTGTACTGTCAAAAGCCATATACCCGTGCATCATTGCGGAAAATCCAATAGAACCTATTTTCCGAATGGTAATTCCGTAATTCCGTTCAACTTCTTGCTTCATTTCACTATAAGCTGTTTGCAGACCAGTGATAATATCCACTAAGTTGTACGTCCAAATTCCATTTTCCAAGAGGTTTTCCCACTCATAACTTCCAGATGCGATAGTTTCATAACGATTATCAATCAACACCGCTTTAATACGGGTGGATCCAAATTCAATCCCAAGTGAAGTTTCTCCCTCGGTAATCGCATGTTTAATTTTCAAACGACTCGTTTGCACGTTAATCCCCTCCTGACAGCGCTTTCAATAAAAGGAGGCACTTAAATATATTAACAACCATATTATATTTTTCTGTACGTACATTTGTCAATAGTGAATATTATTTATACTTACAACTTTCGAGCGAAATACTCCATCCTCACCTTTGAGTGGTAAATTAGTAATAAAGGAATTTTTATGACATGAAACCTAAAGGTAAATAGGGGATTTTATAACTTTTCTATAATTTATACAAAAAATAAGGCGATTTGTTTTAAATCATTCAAAATTATGTTAAAATATGTCCGCACAAATACTTCAAGTGAATTAATTAGCATGCAAACAATTATGAAAGAAGTGAGGTTTAATGAAACCGAAGTATCAGGTAATCATTGATGATTTAAAAAATAAAATCCTTACAGGTGAATATAGTGTAGGGGAACAAATTCCTACTGAATCCGTCATGCAAGAAATGTATAACGTTAGCCGACACACTGTACGAAAGTCCATTTTAGAATTATCAAACGAGGGATTCTTAAGAAGTGAAAAAGGATCTGGCACATATGTTAGTAACCAATATCAATCAAAATCTGGTAGCCATTCCAAAAATAAAACGATAGGTGTAATCACGACCTACATTTCTGATTACATTTTCCCCTCTATTATCCGCGGAATTGAAAGAAGATTGAATGAAGATAATTATTCGTTACTATTAGCCAGTACAAATAATGATGTCGAACAAGAAAAGAAAGCCTTGGAAATGATGTTGTCATTTGGCGTGGATGGTTTGATCATTGAACCTACAAAAAGCAACCTTTACAATCCCAACATCGGTTACTACCTATCGTTTAAGGAACAAGAGGTTCCATTCATCATGATTAACGCTTATTATGAAGAATTAGAGGTTCCTTTCTTTTGCCTGGACGATGTGCAGTCTAGCTATCTCGCAACAAAAGAATTGATTTCGAAAGGACACACCCAAATCGGACTCATTGCTAAAATGGATGATTTACAAGGAAAGTATCGAATGAAAGGATATATAAAAGCACTTGGAGAAGCCAAATTACGCTTTCAACCAGAGCAATTGTTTTCGTATACTACAGAAACGAAGCTAGACCTTTACACGAACTTGAAAGGGTTCCTAAATGAAAATAGAGACGTGTTGACTGCCATTGTTTGCTATAACGACGAGGTAGGATTGGAAGTAGCAAATGTATGCAGACAACTTGATATTTCTATTCCCGAACAATTATCAATTATTGGCCAGGACAATTCCTATATTGCGAAAAATGCAAATATCAAACTAACGACATTAACACACCCACAAGAACAAATGGGACATGATGCAGCTGATTGGGTCATCAAAAAGTTACAAGGAAAGAAGGATTTACCAAACGAAACCTATTATCAACCAGTGTTAATTGAAGGAGAAACTGTCAAAGAGTTAGACATACAATAATCTTAGTGTGTGATGCCTGTAGGCTCCGTTCCCACAATGGCTGCCTCCA
>NZ_JAGGQC010000047.1:0-25129 GCF_018613455.1 Bacillus sp. ISL-78 | reverse complement strand
TAACAGAGTTTTGGTTTTTAATGCTGAATTTGATCTCTGTCTTCGGAAATTGAACTTAAAGCGTCTCCAGCCATTGAATTTGTCTGTTGGTGTACAGCAAGATCACCTAATGCAACGACACCGACCAGCTTTTCATTCTCAATGATAGGGAGCCTTCTGATTTGTTCGGTAGCCATTAACTCCTCAGCTTCCTCCACTGACATATCGGGCGTACCTGTTACAAGATTGGTGGAAATGACATCGGTAATTCTAGTCGAGTTCGGCTTTTTCTCGGCAACACAGCGAATGACGATATCCCTGTCTGTAATGACACCGATTAAATGGTTATTCTCCAATACAGGAATGACACCAACATCTTCATTTTTCATTTTGACTGCTGCTTCATATATATTATCCTCCGCAGTGCAACAGTCAACGTCTGTTGTCATGATATCTCTTAAATTAGTCACGGAAATCCCTCCATTTTTCATAAGTTGCTTGTTTATTTTTGACTTTTGTAGAGAAATTATTCATTAAAAACGTTCACCTTTCATTCCACATATTTCCCATGATCCGGTTTAGCTAGTGAATCGAATTCCTTTGCAAGTTTCGCTAAACCCATTTCAAGTTCTTTCCCTTCAACAGGATACCCGTGCCCCGTTATGGCAACAGCGGGCTTCAGACCTTCCAATAGACATACCGATTCTTTGGCAGCCTCCCAATCGGTTGTTAAATACCGCGGCGGTCCTGCTATTTCTTTCTCCTGAGTGATAACCTTGTATAGGGAATCTTGCCTGACATTCACAAAAGCATCTCCAACAATCAAACTTCGGTCGCTATCACGGAAAAGTGAAATATGTCCTTTCGAATGGCCAGGTGTGTGAACCCATTTCCAATCACGAAGCCCGGGAACACTATGATCATCAGGCAATGGTTGAACTTTTTCATCAAGGTTGATTCCCTCATTCGGAAATATCGATGAGATTTTGGCGACCATCCCCCCTTCAACAGTTGGATCCGGTTCGGGGTAATTTTCCTTTCCCGTTAAATAAGGCATTTCTTTAATGTGGGCATAAACAGGAGCCTCCCAATATTCCATTAACTCAATAAGTCCACCAACGTGATCGAAATGTCCATGTGTCAAAATAATTGCAGCAGGTGGTTTTTGCGGTCCGTATATTTCTTCAGCAGTATTCTTTATTGCCTCTGCTGAACGCGGCATCCCTGCATCAATCAATACCCATTTATCATCTTTGGGTGACCCTACAAAAATTACATTAACGATTTGGACGGACAGAC
This sequence comes from Bacillus sp. ISL-78, assembly GCF_018613455.1. Classification (NCBI taxonomy): domain Bacteria; kingdom Bacillati; phylum Bacillota; class Bacilli; order Caryophanales; family Bacillaceae; genus Bacillus; species Bacillus sp. ISL-78. The sequence continues at coordinate 23,851 of NZ_JAGGQC010000047.1, read as the reverse complement.
AATATATATCCTCATTTATTATCTGTACATCTCCACTGGAAATTGAAGTCATTGGCATGAATTTTTCATTCAAATGATTATCATCCATTTATTTTTATCCTCCCATTTTGAACATACTGTTTTTTAAAGGATACCCTGTACGAGAAAATAAAAAACAACCTATAATTTATATAGGCTGTCAGACTGCAGGCAATTTCGAAAGCAAGCCTACAATTTTTTTAAAAAAGGTGGAGTTGATTTCAGAAATCCGGTCCCTTTCCGCCGACTGTCTGCCAAGCTTCTCGCCGCAAGCATCTTTGGACTGACTAGACGGTTAAACCGATTCTTTTTTTAAAAATCATGGTTCAGGGCGCGACACTTCCGAACCAATTATGTCAACAAACTGATACAGCTTAAAATTTATATAGGCTGTTCTCAGTATACATCCCTCCGGGTAAATACTGTAAAAGATACAATCAAAGCAAGCGCCCACCAAACGAGCAGGGTAATGACGGACGATATTAAAGTCATCCCTTCTATTGGCGGAGCCGTTCCGCTAATATAAGCGGTCAATTTCAAATTCACCATAAAGAAATATTTCGCTGATTCCCATGATGAAACCATATTGTTCAATATAGCCCCGGAAATCAATGCAGCCAGCATGATGCCCATGCCTGCAGGGGTGCTTCTCACCAGTACCGAAAGCATGAAAGAAAGGGTCCCTACAACAACCGCCACCAGCCAGACAAGTCCCAAATCCATCAATAAGAATTTCCATTGTTCCACTAACCTTACTTGGCTGACATCCACATCAGCCCCCTTCAATTCAAATCCGGTTATTACAGGAGCTCCCCAACCTTGATATCCGAAAACGATACCCGATAATAGGTAAGACAATAAGGCTGTCACCGCCACGATAATCGAAACCGATAATAATAATGTTACATATTTGCTTAATAAGATTTTCCAGCGCTCCACTGGCCGTGTCAGTAAAAGCTTGATTGTCCCTTGACTATTTTCGGAAGAAACCATATCACTAGCCACAATCATGATTAACAGCGGAATGAATAAATCGATTGCATTTTCCAAAAACATGCGTGTAAAAGTGGCTGCGCCTGGTTCAGAGGGATTGATATCATGATCGAGATAATATTGCTGCTGCTTCAGACTAACTTGCAGCTGTTCACGCCACTCATCGAGCATCCTATTGGAGCCCAATCGATTTTGAGTATCAATGATTTGCTGCTGAAGAGCTGCACGCCAATCATCAGTTCCCAACTTCTCCCGCTGCTCTTCCACTTGTTTGTATTGGGCATATGTAAACATCAGGACTAAAATACCAACTATGAGACCGATTATGATTAACCGTTTCTTTGCCAGCAACTTCATCATTTCATTTTGGACCAAGTTATTCAATACCCGCACCTCCCCCCGTAAGTTGCAAAAACAATTCTTCCAATCCCGGGAGCTTTCGATTCATTTCATGCACCCTCACGCCTGCTTGGTTAAGAGCAGCATTCCATTCAGGTGTCTTGAGTTCATCATAGGCTGTAATGATATGTTTTTGATCTAAGGTAATTTCGGTGAAGTTGCTAAGAATTTCCGCGCCCTTTTGAATAGGTTCCACCCGCCAGAATATCCGCTCCTGCGTGGATAATAAGCTCTCCACTGTATCCGTTTTAATAATTTCCCCACCTTTAATGATTGCGACCCGGTCACAAAGTTGCTGGATTTCACCTAATAAATGTGAGGAAACCAGAACGCTCATACCTTCTTCTTCAGCCAACTTTCTGATGAATTGCCGCATTTCACGGATTCCGGCAGGATCTAGCCCGTTAGTCGGTTCATCCAAAATCAATAGTTTAGGGCTGTTCAGCATGGCCTGCGCGATTCCTAAACGCTGCCTCATTCCTAACGAATAGGTCTTCACTTTATCGTGAATTCTCGCTTGCAATCCGACGAGATCAACAACCTCGTCCATTCTTGTTTCATCAACATCAGGTAACATTCTTGCAAAGTGGAGTAAATTATCCCACCCGCTCAAAAATGGATATAACTCTGGATTTTCAACGATGCATCCCATTTGCTTCATAGCCTTCGTAAAGTCCTGACGAACATCATAACCGCATATATGGATGGAACCCGAGGTTGGCTTAATTAAACCGACCAACATCCGGATCGTCGTCGTCTTGCCTGCTCCATTCGGTCCTAAAAAGCCGAAAACTTCCCCTTCATTCAGCTCAAAATCAATTCCTTTAATAATTTCCCTTTTGCCAATCCTTTTTTTTAAGTCCCTGACAGACAATGTCACCTGTTTCATCGTTCCACATCCTCCCATTTTATTAAAGGAGCAACTCTATCAGCAATTAAACGATATCCCTTCTTATTAGGGTGAAATTTATCCGAATACAAATACTCATTTACCGACAGTTGAAATAAATCAAAAGTTGGAACGAAAATTGCATTTTCATAAAGAGCCACGACTTCCGCCGTTTCATTATTCCAGTCCCGTACGATGCGATTCGTATCAAAGTCTTCATCCAAATCTATAAACGGATTATACAGCCCAAGCAACAAAATGGTAGCTGTATCATTGACTTTATTGATATCTTCAAAAATTTCATGCAAATTTCCCAAGAAATTCTTTTGTGATACAGTAATAGCTTCACGATCATATTCAAGCAGGGTCTTGCCTTTTTGAAATAAATCGTTACCCCCGATTGTAACTAAAATAACATCAGCAGCCTGGATTTGGCGCTTCACTTCCGGTTGTCTCACTTGCTGTACCAATTCTTTAGACACTTGCCCATTGATTCCGAGGTTATGAATGATTGGTTTTCTATCGTATTCACTCTTTAAATCTTCAATAACAAGCCCCACATAGCCTTTCCCTGTTTCATCACCTGTGCCGCGGGTCAATGAATCGCCTATCGCAACTACCGTAAAATCATCGGGAAATTCATTTTTTTCAATGGTGGTTTCTTCAATCACTTTCTTATCGGAAGTTCCCTTTCCATAATGGTCCATAATCGCCCACCCTAGACAAAATAAAAAAAACAGGCCTATAAAAGCTGATACGATAGTAATGGCCAACACTTTTGGTTTGCTCAAAAACACTCACCCTTCCATACATTCTCTATCTTCCATTAAATCATATTATTTCCAAAAATAAAAAACTGATTGTTTTGGTTAAAATCCCCAATCCATAGAAGTATATCTTTTATAAACTTACCGCGGAAAGGGATTACAAAAGGGGTTCTCTCTAAATTTTTAAACAAAGTCGATTGGAACGGGCGTTCGAGACTTCTGAAGGGAACCGTTCCAAGGGAGGACTGGAAGGCTAAAGTGCCGCGGAAAACGAGTGCCTTTCATTCCAATCTAGGTGTAAATTCTACACACCCTAAAAAAATTGGAGACAAATCCATTTTCAGCGAATTTGTCTACCTGGGGGTTTGAATGAACCCCACGCCCTTTCAAAGAATGTTCATTCTGCTTGATCATTTAGCCTGCCTTCTCTCAAATTTGTAATAGAATAGAGAAAGACCTCTTCACCATGATAGGCAAAGAGGTCCCTCGCTTTATTTTCCCTCATTTTTCGATTATACCTATGGGTTTCCCCATAACTTTTAATTTTTTTTCATAACTCATTAGCCATATTGTAAGCAGCATTCCAATCAGGGTGAGTAAACCATAAAATAAATAGACCGCATATATTCCTGATTTATCCAAGATTATTCCGCCGCTGAAGGTACTGAACCAGTTACCCAATCCATTGCCTATGGCGGAGTAAAGCGTTATTGCTGTTACTGTAATACGTACAGGGACAACTTCCCTAATATATTGTAAAGCTGCAGGAATGAATAAGCCAAGTGAAAACCCTTGAATGATTGAAGACACATATACGGTAGCCAAACTCGGCTCGGTGAAGTATAAAACCCAGCGGACCAATGAGGCCGTTCCAGCCAATAAGGTAATTGGCAGCAGGCCTATCTTATGAATCCAGGTACCTGCGATTCTCATAAAGGGGATTTCCGATAATACAGCTAAAAGGAACGCAATGCCAATTCCTGTATATGTCCCTCCTCTTGCCTCTACAAACAAACCATAGTAGACGTTATTTGCTAGATTAGGACCAAAAAGCAAGAACGTTATAGCAAGAAAGATAAGAAATCGTTTCATGGTGATCAATTCTTTCATTCCACCGAAAAGCTTCACCTTTTCCCCAGGCTGCTCTTCGGGCAAACGAAGAGCCAGACTAGCCGCAATCAAAAGGCCGAAGAAAAAAGCATAAAATATCACGGAAGGACCCATGAAGGATTCAGATAATTTTCCCATTACAAAAACGGCCACACCGTAACCAAGTGATCCGTATAAACGGATTTTCCCATAATTCGATTTGATTTTCGTTGTATATTGAAGGGTGATGCTATCTGAAACTGGTATTATCGCACTTTGAAAAATAGCCAAAGCGACAGCAACGGATACTATAAGTAAATAATGATCGAACAGCAAGTAACCTAAACCGAATACACCCGCAAGCACCGACGTCATTGCCAGTATTTTTGCCGGTCTCCCGCTCCAATCACAGACAATCCCCCAAAAAGGTTGAAAAACGATCATCACTATTGGTCCAACTGACATGATCGTACCGATTTCAATACCTGACAAACCTGCCTCATTGGCTAAATAAACGCTTAATAGCGGTGTTAAACTTCCTACTGCAAAAAATGAAAAAAGGTAAAAAACCTTCAAGCTAATGATATTGACTTGCTTTTGTTTTTCCAAATCCGGTTCCCCCATGCAGACATCTTCTACAAACTGTTGATTTTTTTTCATTGCCTCTTATTAGGCTAAATAGGGAGCACAATATTAAAGACTGTACCTTTATTGACCTCGCTCTCGACAAAGACATTTCCCAAATGGCTTTCTATGATTTTAAAGCTGATCATTAAACCTAACCCATTACCAGATTTTTTCGTTGTGAAAAATGGTTCTCCCAGTCTCTTAAGCTGCTCTTGCGGCATCCCAATTCCTGTGTCGGCAATGGATATTTGCACTTTATCCTCTTTAATTTCAGTCATGACTTTTATGAACCCACCGTCAGGCATAGCTTCCATACCATTTTTAATGAAGTTCAATATGACTTGTTTTAATCGATTCTCATTACAACGAACGAAGATCTCTTCGTCATTACACTCCGAAATCAGCGTGATGTCCTTCTTCCTGGCTTCAAACTCCGGCAAAGATACAACATTTTTAATGATCTAAAGCATAACGGATATCGCTTACAGTATTATCACTTTTTGCTAACCGCCGGCCCACAATCGTACTTGAAGCTATCAAGCTGGCAAGGATGAATAATGAAACGGAGCATGTAAGATAAAGCATAAATGGAGTGAGTGGGACAAATTCACCCGCTTCATTTTTCGCGTTAATCGGTAACACCCTTACAAAAAGATAATAGCCTTCAATGATTGCCCCACTCATCAAGAGAGTACTGACTGGTTTTAGCGAAGATTGACTTAATTTATTAAAATGAAATAATATGGCAAGTGCTGCTACAAATAAAATAAAGATGCTGAAAAGCGTACTGAAGACCGATAATGGGCTAAAGTGCAAAGAGTGGTTTAATGAAGATGTTCCCATTAAATAATTAGATAATATGGCCATCGTAAACATGGAACCGCAAAAAACGATTTGCAGTACTTGTGTTTTATACGAAATGGCCAATAAGCCAACCCCTGCGAGAGCGATCGCTAATGCTAACGAAAAAATTATTTTAGAAAAGTTGTATGCTGCCATTCCTGAATTATCGAGGGTGAATATGACAACAAAATTAAGCGTCCAAAAAGCCACTCCCATAGAGCAGCTGCCCCCTATATACACAAGGAGTTTATATCTCTTTATCGTCAGTAATGTTGTCAGTAAATCAAACGCCGTATAACAAGCCATTATTATCAAAAGTACTGCAATCATAAAGAGAACAGGATTTGATGCTACAATTGATTGTTCCATTTTTTTTACTTGATCACCTCAAACGTTCTATTCTCCTATATTGTAAAGGAAATTCATAGTACCTCAAAGGTTTTTTATTTCATTATTCCTATTTATTTACACATCGATTCTTTCGGAGCACCCCATATCTCAAGAAAATGCAGGTTTCTTTCATAAATTCAATAAAATTAGAAATACTATTGTTTTATATGGAGTAGAATAAGAACACATGGTAATGACAAGCATTAACAACCCTGTTTCTTCATTCCAGGACGTAATCAATGATACCAATAATTATTCAGGAATATATGAATCAAGAATGTTAATTTCTTTATTTAATTATACCTCTAGGTTTATAATTAAATAGAACCTATATAGAGAGAAGGAGTGGGTGGCATGATTATGTCAGACCTGGCAGGTGCAAGTACAACAGAAATTATGCAAAAGAAGACCCAGCATAAAAAATTAACACTGAGACAAATTTTACAGAGAGGTCTATTAATTACAATCGGTGCGGTTTTGATGGCTGTCGGTCTCGAGATTTTTTTAGTGCCGAATAACGTAATCGACGGGGGCATAACGGGTATATCGATTATGTTATCTTACATCACTGGATGGAAGCTCGGAATCTTTCTTTTCATTTTGAATCTTCCTTTCTTTTTTATCGGTTATAAACAAATCGGCAAAACCTTCGCATTATCTACCCTTTATGGAATTTTAATCCTTTCCATTACCACTACATTGCTTCATCATGTACCAGCTTTCACTCAAGATATCCTCCTAGCGTCCGCTTTCGGCGGAATGATTCTTGGCATTGGTGTTGGAATGGTCATTCGATATGGCGGCTCATTGGATGGTACAGAAATACTTGCTATACTAGCTAGTAAGAAGCTCCCTTTTTCCGTTGGGGAGATCGTCATGTTTTTCAATTTATTCATCCTGGGCAGTGCGGGCTTCGTATTCTCGTGGGATCGTGCCATGTATTCAATCATTGCTTACTTCGTGGCATATAAAACGATGGATATCGTCATCGCAGGTTTGGACGAATCCAAATTTGTCTGGATCATCAGTGATGAATTTAATGATATCGGTGAAGCCATAATGAATCGCCTTGGACGGGGCGTAACCTTTTTAGCAGGCGAAGGTGCTTATTCCGGTGATGATAAAAAAGTCATCTTTTGTGTCATAAACAGGCTTGAGGAAGCTAAACTTAAAGAGATAGTCAAAAGCTTCGATCCATCTGCATTTCTTGCTGTAGGGGATATCGCGGAAGTCCGAGGCGGTCGATTCAAGAAAAAAGATATCCACTAATCATTCATCTGCTTTTTGCTTCATCTAATTGGCAGAAAGATAAAAAAAGCTGAAGGGGATCCCCTTCAGCTTTTTTTATAGCCCTAATAGTTTCTTGGATTGTTAATTGCTTGAAGCATTCTGGTGCCGGGTTTCATCTCGCTGCTACATAACGGACAAACGTGTTCATCATTACTTGTAAAGTTATCGCGAATCCAACCTTTGCAATCTTCTGATGTACATTCCCACACCTTTGTTTCTTCAGGAATGATTTCTTCCGTATTATTTCTTCTATACATATATCTCACTCCTTAGAATTGAATTGACTCCGTCCTGCATAACAGATCACAAGCCATAAAGATAAAAGAAGAATAGATGGCGTTTAATCTAAATTGTGAGTAAATAACCATTCGCAAATCTAAGTATGATTATTGTTCTTTCAACCAAACTTTTTGAATGGTAAGAACTTGAGATTACGGCATGAATTTTTCATATCTCAGTTATCATTATATCATATATATGATTTATATATTTGAGGAAAGATTCTAAAAAAGAAAGTATTCCCCAAAATGAAACACAGTCCCGGACTTACCCTTCAGATAATCGAGACTGCGCCTGTTTAAGAATCCATTCCATATGGTTCTTCCTGCCCGTTCGTTGAACATTTCAAAAGCGAAGCGAGCACGAGAGTAATTTTTAATGCCAAAACCTAAAACAATGAAAGCCCTGCCTCTCTCCCATCCATACGGTTCCTAGACCGTGCCTGCGAGAATCAGATAAAAGCTTGTAAGTACATGTTTATTAATTAAAACCGTCCGTAATTCCAATTGGGTAGATTAAATTCCAAAAGACAAATGGTACATAGAAGTAAGTTAATGAAGAACAGAAATGGATCGAGGAAAATACTTGGTGATAACATGTATTTCTTTTTTCTAAATGTGTTTAACTTGTTTCTACTTCATCATGAAAATGATGAAAAATTATTTTATTAATAAAAATGTTACTTTAAATTACCCTCCAGTGCATTCTTTTCATAACACTGAAATTTAATATTAACATAAATATCTTTATATGTAAAGCATTAATCCAAGATAAAAACACTCCGCCATTCTTCCTTCTCAAAATAAAAAATAAAGAGGCTATGATTCACCTCTTTTATTTAAACGCATTATACTCATTTTCAATTTTTGGGAGCTCCCTGATTTCTTCAACCAATTGACTTCCACACATTGGGCAATCATAGTTTTCCGAGGCAAAATCTTTTCTCATCCAACCATTGCAATCCGCTGATCCGCATGCATATACTATCGTATCTTCCATAACTATTTCTGGTTCCTCTGAATTCTTTTTACCAAAATACATGAGCAACCTCCTCTTTTTTATAAAGACTCTGATTAAAGGAGCGAAATTTCACCTTTTTATCATTCCTAGTATACGCATTAAACCAAATTCTTATTTATTCAATGAAGAAATTATCCAAAAAACCTTAACACCCTTCGTTTTCCAACCCTGCTTTAACCAAGATCGCTTTGATCATAAAGTAGGAAATATGTTCGGGCAGGGCTTCTTTAAGTGGTTTCAATTTTTCTGAATCCAATTGTTTCGCAGTTTCCAAAACAAGATCAAACTCTTTATCCAAGAAAATCTCATCCCATTTAATATCCAAGTTTTCTTCTGCACACTTTAGTAAATGATTTTCAATTGAAATGGAAGACAGCCCTCTCAATGCCCCTATTTCCTTGATTGATTTGCCTTCCTGATATAAGCGATAGGTCTCTAAGTGAGATGGTTTAGTCGTTCGCTTTACCGTTTCCTTTGTAATCATAGTATTCGTTTCCAATTCAGGATGTGCCTGTACATACTTGGAAATACCTTGTAAGAACAGATTTCCGAAGCGTTCGAATTTCTGCATGCCTACCCCTTTGACTTCCAGGAATTCCTCTTCCGTCCTCGGCAGTTTCACGGCCATATCTTTCAAAGATGCATCGGAAAAAATAATGAATGGAGGTACATTTTCCTTGCTTGCCAATTCTTTTCTTAACTGTCTAAGCTCTTCGAACAATCCATGATCTGCGCTGATGCTGCTTACTTTTTTTATTTCCTTACGCAGGACTTTTTTCTGTCCCAATAGCACTTCCCTGCCAGCATTGGTAACTTTAAGAACCGGAAACTGTCCGCCCGTCATTTCGATATACTGTTTTGCTGTCAGGAAATCAATGAAATCACCAACATCCTTCGCAGTTTGATCATTGATGATACCATAGGTTGAAAGCTTCTGGAATCCGAACTCTTCAATTTTCTTATTGCGTGATCCCGTAAGCACTTGGGAAATCATCGTTTTACCGAATCGCTCCCCCATTCGCAACATACATGAAAGGACCATTTGTGCCTGTGTAGTTACATCAACAGAGTCACGTTTATCTGTACAATTTTCGCAATGACCGCAATCTTCAGGGTTTTCTTCTCCAAAATATCTAAGAATGAAGGCTTGCAAACATCCTTCGGTAAAACAATAATCCTTCATTCTGTTCAATTTCTTCAATTCCTGGGATTGCCACTCCTGAGAGGGATTTGATTGATCAATCAAGAAACGCTGTATCTGCATATCCTGAGGGGAATATAAGAGGATACATTCACTCTCCAAACCATCCCTCCCTGCACGGCCCGCTTCCTGATAATAACTCTCCATGTTCTTTGGAGTTTGGTAATGGATGACGTATCTAACATTCGACTTATCGATTCCCATCCCGAAGGCAGATGTCGCTACCATCAAGGGAACGTCATCACGAATGAATTGATCCTGCTGTTCCGACCGTTCTTTTTCATTCATGCCAGCATGATATCGACCTGTTTTGAATCCGGCCTTAATAAGCTTGGCATACAAGGAATCGACTTCTTTCCTGGTTGCTGCATATATAATACCCGATTCATTTTTGTTTTTCTCCAAATAGCGCATTAAAAACCGGCTGCGATTTTCTTCTTTCACAACGGAAAAGAACAGGTTATCTCTGGAAAATCCTGTGGATACTGTATGCTGTACAGATATTCCGAGCGACTGACATATATCATCGGTCACATGCGGTGTGGCAGTTGCCGTTAAAGCCAGTACAGTCGGAGCGGATGGCATGTTTTTCAATAAGGTTTTGATTTTTAAGTAGCTTGGCCTGAAGTCATGCCCCCATTGAGATATACAGTGGGCCTCATCAATGGCAACCATAGAAATTTCCACATTAAATAGATCCTGTTGAAATGCAGGATTTTCCAAACGTTCAGGTGCCACATAAACCAGCTTATATCTACCGTGCTTAATATCGTTCATTCTATTGGATGATTCTAACCCAGAAATGGAGCTATTAAGAAACGTGGCATCAATCCCATTTTGTTCGAGGGCATCTACTTGGTCCTTCATCAAGGAAATTAGTGGGGATATAACGAGTGTTACACCTGGTAACAGAAGGGCTGGAATTTGGTAACATATTGATTTACCTCCGCCGGTAGGCATGATTCCTGCTGTGTTTATTCCTCCCAACACCTGTTCGATAATCTGTTCCTGACCTTTTCGGAATGACTCATAACCAAAGTATGCTTGTAAATATTCCCGTGCTTTTTCCATCAATTTACTATTCCTCCTATTTAACTTCTAAGGATTTATAAGGATCTATTTCTTCTATTGTAACTGCTTTTCCCGACAACCTAAAGGACAAAAAGCAGACACAATATGTCTGTGTCTGCTTTTTCAATATATAAACATGTTTTGCATGGCTAAATTAATTCAGGATTTGCACTTTAACGTTTTTAACGCCCCAATTCACGGCATCCTGTTCGTTTGAAACAAATATGTCGACTCTATTCCCCTTGATGGCACTGCCTGTATCGGCTGCCGTTGCGTAGCCATAACCTTCAACATAAACCTTTGATCCCAGCGGAATGACTGATGGGTCCACAGCAATCACCTTTGCATCAGGATTAGCTTTCAAGTCCACTCCTGTTGCTGTTTTTCCGCTGCAGCCTTGACAATCAGCCGTATAGGCGGTTGCACTAACAGTAATCTCTTTTCCAGATTCCGCTTGATCTTGGGATTCATTGTTTGAATCTGCTGGTTCCGATTGTTCAACCGGCTTTGTTTGTTCTGCCGGCATTGTTTGTTCTGCTGGCTTAGATTGTTCAGCTGGCTCGGATTGCTCTGCTTGTGCAGCTTGCTCTGATTTCTGTGCAGGCCCTACACTTGCAGCTTCGACTTTGTTAGCTGCCGGTTTAATGACAATTTCTTGACCAGGATGGATTGTATCTGAACTTAAACCGTTCCAAGATTTAATATCATTTACCCCTACATCATATTTGTGTGCAATTCCCGATAATGTGTCCCCTGACTTTACTTTATAATGCTCTTCTTGAGAAATATGTATGGTTTCTCCGGCATAAATCGCGTCTGAAGACAAATCGTTCCAAGACTTAATATCTTCTACTGATACTTTATATGTTTGAGATATCCCCCATAATGTGTCTCCATCTTTCACTTTGACATCTTCTGCTTGTACCGGAATTGTGAATGCACCGGATATGGCAGCCGCTGCCGCTAACGATAAGATTGATTTTTTCATATGTTGTTACCTCCTTGTGAGCTGCTTTATAAGCTACGAGTTAAATCTTAACATAGTTTTTTTCTATACAAAGAACAAACAGATAAAGAATAGATGACAAACATCACAGTAAGATAACGGGACTATAACAAGATTTTATAATATTCTGAAAAGACATCATTTTCCATATAATTCCCTTCTCAGGCCACAGCAGTCATATTATGCATTACCGAGGCATAAAAATTAGAGGCTATATCTTTACAAAGGAGGTATTTTTTGTGAATCGCGAGAAGACTTTTACCCTAGTTAAGTCATATAAACCTTTCCATAGTAAATTCGATCCGTGTCCGCCTATTGGGAGAAAGTATTACAGGACACCTCCTAATTTGTATATTAATTTTCAACCGCCCAATATGGAGCAGTTCACACCGGAAGAAGCTTTGAAATACGGTACACTTTGGAAATTCTTTTATGATTTTTATGATAATCCATATCGGGAAAGGGAGACGTAAATGAATAAGAAACTGGATGATGAATATTATCAGTTGCTCGAACAAATACAGGCTGCCGATTTCGTACTTGTCGAGTTGACTCTTTATTTGGATACACATCCTAACGACCAGCAGGCTTTACAGCAATTCAACCAATTTCATGAATACTCCCAACAACTGAAATCGGTTTTTGAGCCTAAATATGGTCCATTATTGGGATTTGGAAACAGTCCAGGCGGTGAAAATAAATGGGAATGGGGCCAAGGCCCTTGGCCATGGCAGGTATAAGGAGAGATGAGCTATGTGGGTTTATGAAAAGAAGCTGCAATATCCAGTTAAAGTAAGAGACTGTAATCCCCGTTTGGCTAAATATTTAATAGAACAATATGGTGGTGCTGATGGTGAGTTGGCTGCAGCACTCCGTTACTTAAATCAACGATATACAATTCCGGATAAAGTCATTGGCCTGCTTACGGATATCGGAACGGAAGAATTTGCCCATCTCGAAATGATCGCCACGATGATCTATAAGCTTACAAAAGATGCCACACCTCAGCAGATGGCAGCCGCCGGGCTAGGGGATCATTATGTCAATCATGATAGTGCCCTTTATTATCATGACGCAGCAGGGAATCCATGGACCGCCACTTATATCCAAGCAAAAGGAGATCCGATTGCAGATTTATATGAAGATATCGCCGCTGAAGAGAAGGCCAGAGCAACCTACCAGTGGTTGATTGACATATCGGATGATCCTGATATCAATGATTCACTCAGGTTTTTACGCGAGAGGGAAATTGTCCATTCGATGAGGTTCAGGGAAGCTGTGGAGATTTTAAAAGAAGAAAAAGGTAAAAAGAAGTTCTTTTAATGAAATTCACAAGAAAAAAGCAGCGGATAAAATCCGCTGCCTTTTTCATTTACGGTCTGAAGAATATGTCCATCCATCTTCCTGGTAAATCTTTTCTTCTTTCATCAGTTTGCCGAGAGCACGCTTGAACGCTCCCTTGCTCAAACCGAAGTGAAACTTGATATCATCAGGTGGCGTTTTGTCACCATAAGGCATTGCACCGCCGCGATTCATTAAATAAGTGAAAATGACATCAGCATCTTCCCCCATTAAATCTTGTTTAAAGGGGATTAAAGAAACGTTAAGCGTTCCATCTTCTTTACTATCAATGACGCGCCCTTCAACTAATTCACCCAGACGGGGCTCCTCCTTGCGTTCACTTTCGTGAATGAAACAGCGGTACCCTTCTTGTGAAATAAAGAATGATCCAACCATAAGCAAACGATAGACATTTCCCTTAATACTGGTGTTACGAATCCCTTTTAATGGAGCTGTTACTGCAATCTCCTGAATGACATCTTCGGTTGCAAGTTTACCAAACAGGCGATCATGACGATCTGTCTTCAGGGATACATATAGACGATCACCAACCTCAGGCCATAATCGATCTATATTCGGAAGGTCGTCCAGGGATACAAGAATATCTTTCGAAAGACCGATGTCAACAAAAACACCAAGTTTCCTTTTCACATTGACAACTTCCGCCCAGCCATACTGATCAATCTGAATTTCGGGAATCTTCATTGTCGCTGTTAGCCTTGCTTGTTTGTCATGGTAGATGAACACAGTTACTTCATCGCCAATCTCAAGTTCCGTTCCTTCATTCATTTCATTATGATGAAGTAAGACATCTTCTGAACCATCCGTTAAAAACCATCCGAAATCAGCCTTACGTTCCACTTCTAACACTACAGCCATGCCGGCCTGAATTTTTTGCATGAATAAAAATCCTCCTGTAACTTACCTTTACCTACAATTGTACCCAATTATTTATTTTTCCAACATATTTGAATTTATCATTTTTTTGATGTTCTGTATACCTATTACGGTTTTTTATTTTTTAACCTTTGTTTTCTTCATGAAATCCCTGCGGGATCAGTATCTGCCCTTGTTTACCGTTACTTAACAAGGTATGCATGATCACTTTGGATAATTGGCTCGGTTTATAAGGTTTAACTAAATAATCCTTAGCTCCCAAGGGAATCCCCTTCTCCCTTTCGTCAAGTGCGGTAGATACAAAAACGGGAATCTCATTCAAATCAGCGGATCCTTTTAATTCCCCCAGGATCGCCCAGCCGTCCATCTCTCCCTCTTGATTTTCGGTATGAAATATTTCTCGTTAGCAGATGAATCTCCTGAAGGATTTGAAAAGCATCCTTTGCGGGTAACTGAATATCAAGAATCAGGCAATCGCGCTGCATTTCAAAATATTGATTTGTGGCTTTGACTGGGTCCGCATTCGTTATGAACATCCATCCCTTATCCTCCAATAGATCTTTCAATAAAATCAACATGGAAATATCATCATCAATGATCTGGATCAGCGGGGCTTGTGAATTGCGGACAGGCTTTGCTTTTACTTCAACTTCATCGAAATGCTCATATTCATATGCATGTTCAATGAGCTCAAAAAGGAAATTCCTAAGTTTCGTCCGATTCCAGACCCGCTCACTGTCTTCATCAAGTCCATCCAATAGCTGTTCGGTGATGGCCATAAGTCCGCATAATTGCAGCGTTGCAGCGTTCCAGCCCCCCTTGGACTGAATGCAGAAAACGGAATATCTCTTGAGCAGGAATGGTCTTTCCTACATCAAGCTCCAGCCAATCAGAAATTTTATTTTTTATATTCCCAAATAAGCTATTTTTCCATATTTAAGAGATTCACTTCATATCACTTACCCTTCCAACCCAAATGTCCCTATGATTATCCTATTCCCAACCTCTTAAACAATGATCTTTTAACTATACAAATCTATTTAATGTGTTCTTAATAGACCTAAAGTTATATACTTTCAGAAATATTTCACATCATAAAGTGCAGTCTATAAATAGATTATTGCCATCTTGCCCCATTTATTTAGGATTGTCATAAAGTATTGCTTTTTTCCCTGACTAATCTTCTAAAACCCGTGATTTTATACTCTAGTATTTCGGTGATATAATTTAATGATCAACTGAAAGGATAAAGAATTCATTCATGACAAAAAAATTGTATTACACGTCCACCAAGACTTCCCAATGGGATACCAAAATTCGGGAGACCCTTGTAGAAAATGGCTTTTACTATATCACACTTGAAGAAACCGCTTTTTATCCCGAAGGCGGCGGTCAGCCAGCAGATACTGGGAAAATAGAAGGAATCACCGTTCTTGAAGTTATAAAAGACAATGCTGGAAAGATTCTTCATAAGATGGAGAGACGGCCAGATTCAGAGATCGTCCACTGTGAACTTGATTGGTCCCGCCGCTTCGATCATATGCAACAGCATAGCGGCCAGCATCTACTCTCTGCTGTCTGCAGGGAACTGTTTGACTCTAATACGGTCAGCTTTCACCTAGGAAAGGAATATTTAACGATCGATATAATGGCAGGATTTCAATGGACTGAAGTACATACGGCTGCTGCTGAAAAGCTGGTTAATCAATATATCATCGAGAATCGCGAAATACTTATCTATTACGTGACAAACGAGCAGCTACAGACACTTCCCGTCGTCAAAATGCCTAAAGTGTCTGAAAATATCCGTATTGTTGAGATAGAAGGAATTGAATATAACCCTTGCGGTGGAACTCATGTAGGGCGTACCGGTGAGATTGGGTTAATAAAGATTTTCAAAGCGGAGAAGCAGAAAGAGCTTACCCGTCTCTACTTTAAGTGCGGCTTCAGGGCATTGAATGATTATTCCGAAAGTCTAGGAATTCTTTCTGCATTATCGACTAAATTCAATACCGGACGCACAGAGATCCTGAATAGGGTGGAGAAACTTGAAAATGACTATAAGCAGCTGCTATCGGCAAATGAAAACTTAAAACTTGAAAATGCAAATTTTCTTGCTGACTCCCTGCTTGCAGAAAATGGAGGGGGATTCATCTCTCATATTTTCGAAGATAGCTCAATGAAAGAGCTGCTTTACCTTGCAGGTACGATTGTAAAAAGAGAAAAGGTTACCGTATTATTAGCATCACGCAAGGAGCAAAAGGTCATCCTCTCGCACAGCGGGGACAGTCCCTTTCATTGCGGACAATATTTCAAAGCGGAACTGGGCTCATATAATGGAAAAGGCGGAGGGAACGAACGAACTGCACAAGCAGGCTTTGCGTCAAAAAATGACTTAATTGCATTTTATCAATACTCAGTTGAAAAATTAGGTCAAAATCCTCGTGCATAAAGTCGATCCGTAATGGATGGCGAAACGTGATGATCATGGAAATCATGACTTCTCAAAATTAGAAAAGAGAGGACAGATTACGTCCTCTCTCTTTTTATTCTTCTATTTTCAATTTCCCTAACCCGTGTTCTTCAATATGAAGATGATATTTTTCCTCGAGCTCCATGATACGTTTAAACGCTTCCTCTTGATTGTATTCGTGGTTTTCCGACTCCTCGGCGAACTCTTTCCTAGCCAAATGGTAGGCAAGCTTATCCCTGAACACTCCATCTTCGTACTCATTTATGACTGTATGTAGTTGATCCTCCAATTCCCTGCTCAGATCATACATTTCGTAATCCTTTATAAACTGTACTCCTTCCTTGTCGAAATCTTTTGCAAAGGAATTGATATACTGTTCCATCTCACTGAATTCTTTATTATCTTCAGTATCGGAAGCAACCCAATATCCGTACTGAACCATTTTGAATAATGTTTCATACTGTTTCTTGGTAAAATTGATTTTCATTGACGATACTCCTTTTCCGGTTTCCTTACAACAAAAAGAATAAACCGCAATGGAACAAAAGTCCAATGCGGTTCATTCTCAATCCAATATTTCGGTTACAGAAAAATATGCTGCTTTTTCCGTATCTACGACGTAATGGCAATCGCCTTTAACTAAATTATAATAACGGTGCTTTTGAATATTTGAAATCATTTGAGTTGAATCATCGCCTTCAACCTCATGCTCTAGTTCTTTGCCGCCCGGAAAATAAAAACCAACTTTCAATTTCATCTTTCTCATCCTTCCCTTCATCTGGTTGATCACTCTTTTATTTCTTATCCTTTCTCATGCAGTTATAAACATAAATAAAATGCTTATTCACTTTTTCCATGATATTCTAGGGGAAAATATGAAAATCTGAAGGTGTTTTTATGAAGATAAGGAAAGCCATAGAAGAAGATGTAGATGGAATAGCAATTGTGCATATAAACAGCTGGAAAACTACTTATAAAGGAATCCTTCCGGATCAATATTTGTCTTCCATGAATCTGGAAGCCAAAAAGAAAAACTGGCTAAGGAATTTAAAAATGTTGCATAATGCTACCTTTGTTGCGGAAAACGCCAATGGGGAAATCATCGGTTTCGCTGCCGGGGGACCAGAACAAACGAATGATCCGCATTTTCAAGGTGAAGTATATGCCATTTATTTTTTAAAAGAATATCACCAACAGGGACTTGGACGAAAAATGATAAAAGCGGTCATACATGAGCTTGTGAAAATGGAACATAAGAATTTAATAATCTGGGCATTAAAGGATAACCCCTCATGCGGTTTTTACAAAGCGCTTGGAGGTCAAGTGATAGCTGAAAAAACCGTTAAAATGGCAGGCGTCGAGCTTATCGAAGTCGGTTTCGGATGGGAAAATATCCAGGATATCTTTTTGCATCTGTGAGCATTTCACGAGGAGGTGGTGGCATTCCACCCTCCCCCTTTCATGTCTCAATAAGGAAAGCATTTTTCTCTTTACCTAAAAAATATAACCTGTGCAATGGCCTTGTCATTGTTACGTACAGCAATTTGATATCAAGTTCATTTTCGTGACAATACGCTTCTTCGAGTGATATTGCAAATACGACATCGAATTCGAGACCTTTGGCTTGATAGGAAGGAACAATCAATGTTTTATCTTTAGGGATGTTTCCCGCTTCATCTATTATTAAATGAAAACCTTGATGGAATTCACTTAGTTTCTCATTTGCCAGCTTGCAATCTTTCATCGTTTTGGCAATAACGGCAAACGTTTTAAAACCTTCTCCTTTAAGGGTTGCAATCAGCTCGATCAGTTCTTCTTCCCAACCTTCCTTTTCGATGTAAATGAATTCTGGATCCTTGCCATGCCGGACCACGGGTTCAACTTCGGGGAAATCGTAAGTTAACAACTGAAGTACTTCATTAGCTTGTTTCATAATTTCAACAGTTGTTCTGTAGCTTTTTTGCAATTCAGTATACGTCGCCCGAGGGAAAATACGACTGTGAACCTCTTCCCATGTTTGAAGTCCGCGGTATGAATGGATGCCTTGTGCAAGGTCGCCTACAAGTGTGAACATATCGGTATCCACTGCCGTCTTTAGGGCCTGTAACTGCATGAAGCTATAATCCTGTGCCTCATCAATGACGACATTTTTTGCTTTGTTTTCTTTATCGACACCGAAAAGCCGCTCCTGAAGATATAATAGTGCTCCTAAGTCCTCCATCTCATAACTATTAGCAGAAAATAATTTATGATTGTACTCACATAAAACCCTGGCATCTTCAACAGTAAGCTTACCGTTGCTGTATGAGGCGAGACGCTCCGGATCTTGGTATAATTCCTGATAGTACTCCAGGAGATCTTTACTTTTAAATTGCTTAAAATACGCTTTTACAGAAGTACGGATCGCCTTTTGGATCTGTCCTATCCTTTCCTCTTTTTTATCAAGGCATTTTGTAACAAATTCCTTACGTATGACTGGATCGATATTCTTATAGATTGCCTTCTCAATTTTGGCATCATAAAGATCAACAACACGTTCAAGCATTGTTTTCTTTTTTAATTTCACTTCATTTTGTAAAATGGCCTTCAGTTTGTCCAGTCGGCTGTATAACGGTAAATACCAATAATCCTCTTCCAATAATCTAATGAACTTCTTAGCGGAATAGAGGCGATATTTATCACAATAAAAATCAGCATCCGGATGAAACCCACTGAAAATATCCTTTATATATTCGTCCAATATATATTGAAAGGCAGGGGATCCCTTCAGACCTGATATCCATACGGCTGAATTAATTTCTTCATCATCCTTTTCCAGCAATCGTGTTAATTTATCATCCGCTATAAGCTTCACTTGCTTTCCTATCGCTGCCTGAACATATTCGGAAAACGTGAATTGTTTTACCTTTTCAACACCCAATTCAGGTAAAGCTTCAGATATGTAATCAATGAATACCCGGCTCGGAGCAAGAATCATTAATTGTCGCGGATCGAACAAGTCTTTATAGTGGTAAATGAAATAAGAGATCCTATGTAAAGCGATTGTGGTTTTACCGCTACCCGCTGCGCCCTGGACAATGATAGGTTTATTCAAATCTGCCCGAATGATTTTATTCTGTTCTTCCTGGATCGTGGTAATGATATCCGTCAATCGATTGCTGGAACTCTTGGAAAGGGATTCCTGCAACAATTCATCCGTTGTTGTCAAATCAATGTCCCTAATCTCTTCCAAGACACCTTCTTCTATCATCAGCTGTCTTTTTAAAGTGATGTTCCCGCTGAATGTCTCCCCTTCCGCTTCATATTCTATTTCACCAATCCGTCCCTCATAATACAGATTTGCAATCGGTGAACGCCAATCGACGATAATCTGTTCCTGGCTTTCCCTCTGATAAAGAGATGCTTTTCCGAAATAAAGGACTTCGCCTCTCTCCCCATCATTCCTTTCAAAATCCACTCTTGCAAAGTAAGGTTTTTTACTTGCTTTGCGTAAACTTTCAAGTTCAGTTTTGGACATCTCAAAAAAGTTGGCCGTCGTCAGCAGCTGTGAATATAAGGCTGATTCAGACCAATCGGCATCGCCAAAAGCTTCTTGTATATTCCGCTGGAATTGATCTTTGCTTGTTTCTGATGTTTTGATGACAACATCGATATAACGTTTTGTAAAATCCAGCCGCTTTCGTTCCTGTTCAAAATCAGGGTGATTACCCAATGAAATCACTCCCCTTCCTTGTATATTGATCAATCTTATAAAAAAGCCGATACTAAGACGAAATGGACATTTATACTATCAGAAAAGCCAATGGTTGACAAATCTGGAGACATAGAATTATATAGTTGTAATGTACCTTCCATGATACTTCATATAATTCGAAGAATAATTGAAATATTCCAGATTGGATTTATCTATGGTATGTTGACTTATGCTGGGACATTCATAGTTATGCCTTTCTTATGTAATTGTCATCAACTCTTAACATAAATAACGCTAATTTAATGTTTTATTGGAAACTGACATTATATAATTAAATGACAATTACATAACTTTTTTAAGAAAGCGGGTCCTGTCATGGAAATAAATCAAAAACAACCAATGCTATCCCCTAAATTAATCCATGAACTTGAAATTTTATCATCCAAAACACAATCGCCTATTTCTGAATTACTGGAAATATCCGTAATTTCACTGCTGGAAAAAGTGAATAATACCAAAGAACTCAATGTTGGACTTAATAATAAAGAAATGATTTTAAGAAATAAAATCATCATCAATCAAAATAAAGAGGTTTTGAATAACAAAAGCACTTGACCATTAAGGTTAAGTGCTTTTTAGCTTCCTAACTGCCACTGTATTAATGAAATATATATTCTATCATGGTTTCTGATGTAATATGTATACTTAAATACCCCTACAATAAAGTATTCAGCAAAATTTCCTTCATATTTTAAAAAATTCCGCAAAAAAAAAGCAGCTATTAAACTGCTTATCCGTAATTCATGGTTCATTTGATGTCACGTATGTACCTGCTATGAAATCATGTATCGATCTATGGTCTTTCCTTATGCCAACCATGAATGCACTGACAATAAACCCTATCCCTAATGTAATGGCATACACCAAAGCAGCAACTAAATACCTTAATAGCATAGTGCCTATGCCTAATTTTTTGTCGTCCATCCTTACTATGCGTATTCCCATAATCCTTTTACCAACTGTATATCCATACCATAGTATCGGGACAATCACCATGTAGAGAAAGTTAAAAAGCGTTGAAAAATCTTCATTTTCCCAATCACCGGTAATCACCCCGAAAATTATCGCTAATGGTGCTGATACTATTATGCCGTCCAAAACTCCTGCGAAAAGACGTTTCCAAAAACCTACTGAATCACTCATATATGTTCCTCCCGTTGTTTTAGTTACAGTTACCTATATTACCAATTATAAGGTTGTTGCGTAATGAGCCTTTATGCCCATAATCATAATCAAAAAAAAAATAGTACTTACATTTATAGGTGACAATTTATAAACAAAATTAAATCCTTGTGTAATTTTTGCTTATAAACGTTTGTTTTTACTAATCTGCCTTTAATTTTCCTAAGAAATAAGATACAATTTAAATGATGCACAGTTTAAAACATATAAGATCGTAAACTGCTGTTTGCATGAATCAGCGTAGAACTAATGAAATAAAGTGTTGGACACGTTGAAACAAAAGTATTTTGGAGGAATGTAAATAAATGATTACAGTAAATAATGTTGGTTTACGTTATGGCGATCGTAAACTGTTTGAAGATGTTAATATAAAATTCACTCCTGGTAACTGCTATGGCCTGATAGGTGCGAATGGTGCCGGTAAATCCACTTTCTTAAAAATCCTTTCCGGTGAAATTGAAGCACAATCCGGCGATGTCCATATGGGGCCTGGAGAACGCCTTGCCGTTCTAAAACAAGATCACTTCGCTTATGAGGAAGAAGAAGTCCTAAAAGTCGTCATTATGGGACATGAAAGATTATATGAAGTCATGCAAGAAAAAGATGCGATTTATATGAAGGAAAACTTCACGGACGAAGACGGAATGAAAGCGGCCGAGCTTGAAGGGGAATTTGCCGAATTAAACGGATGGGAAGCTGAACCCGAAGCTTCAATCCTCTTAAAAGGCCTTGGGATTACAGAAGACCTGCATACGAAGAAAATGGCTGAATTGAACGGTGGCGACAAAGTTAAAGTATTGCTTGCCCAGGCACTATTCGGTAAACCGGATGTTCTATTACTGGATGAGCCTACCAACCACTTGGACTTAAAAGCGATCAAATGGCTGGAAGAATTCCTAATCAACTTTGAAAACACTGTTATCGTTGTTTCCCATGACCGTTACTTCCTTAACAAAGTTTGTACACATATCGCGGATCTTGATTTCGGTAAAATCAAAGTTTATATCGGTAACTATGACTTCTGGTATGAATCAAGCCAGCTAGCCCTTAAACTGACTCAAGATGCAAATAAGAAAAAAGAAGAAAAAATCAAAGAGCTTCAAAATTTCATCGCGCGTTTCAGTGCCAATGCATCCAAATCGAGCCAGGCGACATCCCGTAAGAAATTATTGGACAAAATCAGCTTGGATGACATCGAGCCTTCTTCACGCCGCTATCCATATGTCGGCTTTACTCCTGAACGTGAAATCGGGAACGACCTGCTTCGTGTAGATGGAATCTCGAAAACGATTGATGGCGTAAAAATATTGGATAATGTCAGCTTCACGATGAATAAAGGCGACAAAATTGCATTTGTCGGTAAAGATGAGATTGCTAAAACAACAATGTTCAAAATCTTGGCAGGTGAAATCGAACCGGATGGCGGCTCATTCAAATGGGGCGTTACGACCTCTCAGGCATACTTCCCTAAGGATAATGCTGAATTCTTTGAAGGTGTCGATTTAAATCTTGTGGATTGGCTCCGTCAATATTCTCCTAATGACCAGAGCGAAAGCTTCCTGCGCGGTTTCTTGGGCAGAATGTTATTCTCTGGCGATGAAGTCACGAAAAAGGCAAGTGTACTTTCAGGGGGCGAAAAAGTCCGCTGTATGCTTTCCAAAATGATGTTAAGCGGTTCGAACGTCCTGATGCTTGATGAACCTACCAACCATCTGGATTTAGAGTCGATTACGGCATTAAACAACGGTTTAATAAGCTTTAAAGGATCTATGATCTTCTCTTCTCATGATCATCAGTTCATCCAAACTATTGCGAACCGGATCATTGAACTTACTCCAAAAGGTACAGTCGATAAGCAAATGAGTTATGATGAGTACCTTGAAAATGGCGAATTGCAAAAACAAGTGGCTGAAATGTACAAATAATACTTTTATGAAAGCACATCCTTATTGGATGTGCTTTTTTCGTTCCCGATTCTTGCTGCCTGCATTTATTTCATGCCTTTAATGTATTGAAGGCATAAAAAACACGCTGCAATAAATATAATAATATTCCCTGAAAGATGAGCACTGAATAATTTCATGGATAAAAAGGTATATTGGTAAGGAAGGAGTGAGTTAGAATTGGATGGACATACAGTGAAAAATATTTTTGATGATACAGGATACCTTTTTTTATATGATAAATTCAGTTATCATTTTTATATATCCGGATTGTTCGATCTAGTTGAACAAGAAAAAGTAATCTCGGATTTTTTAAATTCTTATGGCTTCGATGATAAAAACCCTCTCTTTTTTGACGACTTTTCCTATTACTTTAATT
>NZ_JAGGQC010000046.1:0-13111 GCF_018613455.1 Bacillus sp. ISL-78 | reverse complement strand
TTTGTTCAGTTTTCAAAGAGCGATTTTTCGTCGTTACTTCGTAAGCGACTTTATTATCTTATCATTTACAAAACCTGATGTCAACAACTTTTTTCATGTTGTTTTTCGGTTAAGCAATGTATGATGTCGTTATTGGCGACTCCTAATATATTATCAGGTTGATCAGTAATCGTCAATGGTTAAATTAGTTTTTTTAAAAAAAACTATAGCATGATAAAAACCCCAAGGAGATATCCATGAGGTTTTCATAAGATGACTTCGACGCACTATCCTTTAAATGATCCAATAACCAATGGCCGCCAATGCGGCAACTCCCGGTATTCCAAGCAGGCCGGCGACTGCCGAGGTAACAGGGTTGATGGGGACATGAATGCCCGCCTGATTCCCAAGTGTATTCAAAAAGAACAAAAATGCTGCACCGATAATGACCTTTATAATCCCCTGCCCTATGAACCGGACAGGTCTTAATGGCGCCCCGATAATGAGGAGCATTAAAATCAAGCCGCCAACTATTGCAACAAAGACAACTGGTTCCAAACTCATTCCTCCCCGCAAGCTTGTACTAAACTTATATGAAAGAAACGCTGGATTAAGAACCGAAAAAATGGCCATGAGGAACAAACAATCCTTCACAGCCATTTCCTTATCATCTTTTTAAGCGAACATTCCTTCTTTTAACTTCCCTGAATAAGTAGAAATATTTCACTTCCGCCAGTCTCGTTTGGGCGATTACTTCATCAGATGGATCAACGCTTTTTTCAAGTAATGATTTTTGATTATGCCAATTCCATTTCAATTGTTCAAGCTCTTCGATTAATGAATCATTGAATTCATTCCGAAGTTTCTTTTTTTTACGAAAGAACAAGTGAAGTCCTCCCAGCTATCTTATATTTCTCTTCTTCCTTCAATTGCTTTTGATAGCGTCACTTCATCCGCATACTCCAAATCTCCGCCAACAGGAAGTCCGTGGGCAATTCGGGTCACTTTGATGCCTGATGGTCTAAGCAACCGGGAAATATACATGGCTGTCGCTTCACCTTCAATGTTAGGATTAGTAGCCAAAATTACCTCCAGCACTGTTTCATCTTGCAGGCGCTTTAATAAATCAGGAATATTTATATCTTCCGGACCGATTCCGTCCATCGGGGAAATACTGCCATGCAGTACATGGTATAAACCATTGAACTCTCTCATCTTTTCCATAGCTATAACATCTTTCGGGTCCTGAACCACACAGATCAAACTTCTGTCCCTCTTTTGATCTTCGCAAATATAGCAGGGATCTTGATCCGTAATATGACCACAGACTGAGCAATACATAAGATTCCGCTTAGCATTAACAAGCGCTTTTGCAAAATCCAAAACAGTATCTTCCTTCATGCTTAATACATGAAAGGCTAATCGAGCAGCCGTTTTAGGACCAATCCCCGGCAATTTCATAAAACTGTCAATGAGCTTGGAAATTGGTTCTGGATAATGCATCGAATTCCTCCTAAAAATTTCAAAAGAAACCCCCTGAAAGGAAGTTTCTTTTGAACTTGCTTAAAACATACCCGGAAGGTTCATTCCCTTAGTGAATTGTCCCATCGTTTGGTTTGTCAGTTCTTCCGCCTTTTTCAAAGCATCGTTAGTGGCAGCCAACACTAAATCCTGAAGCATATCGATATCGTCCGGATCGACAACTTCCGGTTTGATGACTACATCGACTATTTCTTTATGTCCAGTCACGATGACCGTTACCATTCCGCCGCCGGCAGTTCCTTCAATCCTTTTTTCACCTAATTCTTCTTGTGCCTCTGCCATCTTCTTTTGCATCTTTTGCATTTGTTTCATCATGTTCTGCATATTACCGCCGCGCATACCCATTTTCCTTACCTCCAATTATTCTTTAATTTCAAGTAAATCATCGCCGACTAATTTTCTAGCCTCTGCTATAAAGGGGTCTTCTTCTTTTGATTCCGTTTCTTCTGGACCGTCGAACTGCTGTGTTGAGATGAAGTCCTCCCGCAACCTTTGCCACTGGCTTTCCGGAACTCCAGCTATCTCCATTCGGTGTCCGGTCAATTGCTGCATGATCGAGGCTATCACTTCCACGAAACGGTTATTTTCCATTGCCATTTGACAATGAATATCATATTTGAATTTTACCACAAAAGCTTCAGTTGACGCAGCAACAGGTTCTGCCTCCGTCAATAAAGCTGCCAATGACTTTTGGTTTTGCAGACCTAACTGTTCAAGCACTTCCCCCCACTTACTTTTCACAGCATTAAGATCTGGCTTTGTAGCTTGTTTCAAAACTTGATTGATCTTTCCTGCAGGTGCTTTATATGACTTTTTAACGGCCCTTTGCACCTTAGCCTGCTCTGCAGGTTTTTCTGCCATGGCTGCCGGAATGCCGTTTTTCTGCATTTCGAGTAATTTCTTCTCTAAATCTTCTATTTTCTGCTGCAGCTGTTGAAGCTGCCCGCTATCAATTTGATTTGGCCTTTGCTCATTACATAACTTCACAAGTGCCACCTCAAGGAAAATCCTTGGATGGTTTGTCCATTTCATATCCTGCTGTGTTTGATTGAAGCTTTCAATTATGGAGTAAATCGATTCAGAAGGAATCACTTCTGCCAATTCCTTGAATTGGGGATCTATCAAAACACGCTCGAAGGATTCTGCCAGTGCTGGTGCCGTTTGAAACAAAAGCATGTCACGGAAATAATAAATCATGTCTTCTATGAACCTGGCCGGGTCTTTTCCCATGGCCAGCAACTCTTCAAGGACTTCAAGTGCCACCGCTACTTCTTTATCATATATAGCTTTTGCCAGCCGGCTTAAAAACGCTTGCGAAACAGATCCGGTGACAGTCAATGCATCTTCCACTGAAACCGTCTCCGAACTGAAGGATATCGCTTGATCAAGAAGGCTTAGTGCATCCCGCATCCCGCCTTCGGCTGCCCTCGCAATGATATGCAGAGCTTGTTCATCACAAGAAACGCCTGTTTCTGCAATGATTTGTGACATCCGACCAACTATATCTTGAGGCTGGATCCGTTTAAAATCAAACCTTTGGCAACGGGAAATGATCGTTAGTGGAATCTTATGAGGCTCAGTTGTGGCCAATATGAAAATCACGTGCTTCGGAGGTTCTTCCAATGTCTTTAAAAGCGCATTGAACGCCCCTTGTGAAAGCATATGTACCTCATCAATTATATAAACTTTATATGTAACCGCGTTAGGTGCATATTTGACCTTATCACGAATGTCACGGATTTCCTCGACACCATTATTGGATGCTGCATCAATTTCTATAACATCTGATATGGAGCCATCGGTGATTCCGCGGCAGGTAGCACATTCGTTACAGGGTTCACTTGTAGGGGCATGCTCACAATTCACTGCTTTTGCTAGAATTTTGGCAGCACTTGTTTTCCCTGTTCCACGTGGACCGGAAAATAAATATGCATGTGAAACCTTTTGCCCGACCAAAGCATTCTGCAACGTTTTCGTCACATGTTCCTGCCCGACTACATCAATGAATTGTTGCGGCCGCCATACCCGGTATAATGCTTGATACCCCACGGAAATCCCTCCTTCTTTTCTCCATCTTGTTTATTATACATTACTGATTTCCTTAATATCAAAGTCTAAAATGAAATTTCATCATCGACTCATTTTTTTCAAAAATACCAAGCACTTTACCTTCTTGGCATAAAAAAAAACCCACCCGATACGAATGAGTTTTTTGTTTATGTAAAATAACTGCCGTGCACCTTCTGTCGATTAGCAACCATAAGCGTTACTTAAGCAGTTAGCTCGGCCCAGGCAACCCTGCGGCACATGAGAACTTCCACTTAATGCTGCTTCCTTCCGGACCTGACATGGTTCATGGAGTCCCATTGCGCAGGACCCGGGCGTCAACACCACTTACTTAAGGCAGGCCCTACAGAATGCTAACCTCGAGAAGGGATTCAACCTCGCTAGAGCGGATTGCGAGTACAGGGCACCGCTACCTCCCCGTCTAGCACGGCAAAAGTAATACCAATTTCACAGCGTCATTACGACGCATAATTCATTATACTAAGGTAACAAAAAAAACGCAAGTGTTGTTCTTGGACAGTTCAATTCCAATTTTATCATATGAAGCAAAGACTCATCTTCAACATTCGTTTTTCACTTATTTATTTTCTTCGGCAATCTTGAGTGCCTGCTCTCTTTTCAACATTTTCTTTCTATCCCTTAGCTCCTTAAAAAAAGAAGTCAAAATCCAGCCGCACTCTTCCCCCAATACACCGCTGGTTACATCACATTGATGGTTAAAGCGTTCATCTCGAAGTAAATCCATGAATGTGCCTGCACAGCCAGCCTTTGGATCATGCGCTCCAAAAACAACCCTTTTCACCCTTGATTGCAAGATGGCACCGGCACACATCGGGCAAGGTTCCAGCGTTACATATAATGTCGCATCTTCAAGACGCCAACTGCCAGTGGCACGGCAAGCCTCATTGATTGCAAGGAGCTCCGCGTGTGCCGTCGCATTCTGTTCCGTTTCCCTCAAGTTATGCCCCGTCGAAATAACTTGATCATCTATTACGATTAAAGCGCCAATCGGCACTTCATTCAATTGCCGCGCCTTTTTTGCTTCCTCTAAGGCTAAATTCATGTAATGAACATCATCCTTCAAAAAAAAACCCCCTCATATTAAATAGGAGTAAACAGACAAATATAAGACAAAATAAAGGTCATTACTACTTGTTCTAATGAATAGTAACGCATGCGGCATATGTGCTGCAAGTAAATTCTCACAATACAGGAGGATATACCATGAATCGACCTGAATCGCCTTCCTTTGCATTGCTTATCATTGATATGATCAATGACTTTGACTTCAAATACGGGAATATGCTCCTTGCACATACGAAACTTATCGTCGATCCGATCTTGAAATTAAAGAAGCAAATGAAAGAAAAAGGTTTTCCAATCATTTATATCAATGATCATTATGATTTATGGCAGGCTGACTTCGATAAAATCATTCATAAATGTAAAAATGAAGGTAATGCCTCATTAATCGAAAGAATAAAACCTCAACAGGACGAATTTTTTCTCATCAAGCCGAAGCATTCAGCATTTTATGGGACGGCACTCAATACACTGCTTAAACAATTAAACGTGGATACCCTGATCATTACTGGCATAGCTGGCAACATCTGCGTGCTATTCACGGCCAATGATGCCTATATGCGGGAATATAAATTATGGATTCCGAAAGATTGCATAGCTTCTGCATCAAAGGAAGATAATCATTACGCATTAAAAATGATGAACCATGTTCTCAAGGCATCCATAAAACAAGGTGAGAACCTGTAAGCATTCAATCGAACAAGGCATTAATATACATACCTCCCCACTCTTTCATCCTCTTTCTTTATCAACCTGACAAAAATGTCACTAAAGTCCCAAGTCTGTGATACAATATCTCTTGGCGAAAATCCTATGACCGGGAATTTTAGCTTGATACCTCATGAAGGAGGACAGATTGGATGAAATCCACCCCATTTATCACTGTCGAAGGTCCAATCGGCGTAGGAAAAACATCACTCGCAAAAGCTATCGCAGATCATTTTCAAATTTCATTATTAAGGGAAATTGTCGATGAAAATCCATTTCTCGGGAAATTCTATAAAGATATTGATGAGTGGAGCTTTCAAACAGAAATGTTTTTTCTGTGTAACCGTTATAAACAATTGGAAGATATCGAAAAAAAGTATCTTACTAATGACCAAGCCGTAGTGGCTGATTATCATATATTCAAGAACTTGATATTTGCCGAAAGAACGTTAAAGAACGAACAATACAATAAATACATTGAGATATTCAATATTTTAACACGGGATATGCCTGAACCTAACATGGTGATTTATTTAAACGCAAGCCTTGATACTCTTCTCTCCCGAATCGGTAAAAGAGGTCGTGAAATCGAAGAAAATATATCCTCCATTTATTTAGAGCAATTATCCGCGGATTATCGAACATTCATGGAAACATTCGAGAAACAGCACCCTGACATCCCTGTTCTTACATTCAACGGGGATGAGCTGGATTTTGTCGGGAACAAGGATGATTTGAAAACGATAATCAGCCAAATAGAGAATGCCCTGCACAAAGGAGTAAAGTCAAATGAACTTACGAAAGAAATATAATATTCCAAACAACGCCGTCATTACGATAGCAGGGACGGTTGGCGTAGGAAAATCGACCATGACCAATGCGTTAGCCGATGCCCTTCAATTCAGGACATCGTTTGAGAAGGTTGATACGAACCCCTACCTGGATAAGTTTTACGATGATTTTAATCGTTGGAGTTTCCACCTGCAAATCTATTTCCTCGCTGAACGTTTTAAAGAGCAAAAAAAAATCTTCGAATATGGCGGCGGTTTTATCCAAGACCGTTCCATTTATGAAGACACCGGGATATTTGCAAAAATGCATTATGAAAAAGGCACGATGAATGACGTGGACTACGAAACGTATACAAGCCTTTTCAATGCCATGGTAATGACGCCATACTTCCCGCACCCTGATTTACTTATCTATCTCGAAGGTTCGCTCGATGATATCCTCAACCGGATCCAAGAGCGCGGCCGTCCAATGGAACAGCATACCCCAATTGAATATTGGCAGGAAATGCACGGCCGTTACGAAGAATGGATTGATCAATTCAACGCCTGCCCTGTCCTTCGATTAAATATAAACGAATATGATCTTATGCAGGATGAAGCAAATATCGAACCTCTTATAAAACGGATTGCCGAATATATGGAGCAAACCAAGTTGTTGCGAAATGTGTAAACAGAAAAACCACCGGTTATCCGGTGGTTTTTTAATATATTAGAAAACAAAAATTCCGTTACATAACTGTAACGGAATTCATCGATATCCAATTTATGCGCTGTGGTTATTAATAAGTTATGGAGGAGGTAGAGGGATTCGAACCCCCGCGGGATTTGACTCCCCTGTCGGTTTTCAAGACCGATCCCTTCAGCCGGACTTGGGTATACCTCCGTATCAACATTTATTATATTACATGGAATCAAAATCAAAGTCAAGCCCTCTATAAAGTTTTTTTAAAATAATTTTCAAACTTTGATAAAAAGGGGAATCAGCCTCTTTAACCAGAAGCTGATTCCCTTTGACTTACGGTTTAATGACTTCCGCACCGCGCATATATGGACGTAATACTTCAGGAATGATAACACTGCCATCTTCCTGCTGGTAATTCTCCAAAAGTGCAGCGACTGTACGGCCGATTGCCAAACCTGATCCATTTAGGGTATGGACGTGTTCCGGTTTGCCTTTTGCATCACGTCTGAAGCGAATATTGGCCCGTCTAGCCTGGAATGCTTCAAAGTTACTGCAAGAAGAAATTTCACGGTACGTTCCATAGCTCGGGATCCAAACCTCGATATCATACTTTTTAGCAGCTGTGAAACCAAGATCTCCTGTACACATGCTTAGCACTCGGTATGGAAGACCCAGCAATTGGAGGACCTTTTCGGCATGACCTGTGAGGTTTTCCAACTCTGCATATGAATCTTCCGGCTTCACGAACTTCACTAGTTCAACTTTATTGAACTGGTGCTGACGAATTAACCCTCGCGTATCACGACCCGCAGATCCTGCCTCTGAACGGAATGAAGCGCTGTATGCCGCATAGCTAATCGGCAGGTCGTCCGTGCTCATGATTTCATCACGATGGAAGTTTGTCACCGGCACTTCAGCTGTAGGAATCAAGAAGTAATCATCACTTTCAATACGGAAAGCATCCTCTTCGAATTTAGGCAATTGACCTGTCCCGGTCATGCTTGCACGGTTCACCATATATGGTGGCAGCATTTCTTCATATCCGTGTTCCTCAACATGAAGGTCTAACATAAAGCTAATTAGTGCACGCTCCAATCGAGCACCAAGACCCCGATAAAATACAAATCGGCTTCCGGTCACTTTTGCTGCCCGTTCAAAATCCAGGATGCCTAGATCTCCAGCCACATCCCAGTGTGGTTTCGGTTCAAACTTGAATTCAGGTAACTCCCCCCATTTACGGATTTCGACATTATCGTCTTCCGTCTCACCAACAGGCACGCTTTCATGCGGTATATTAGGAATGGAAAGAAGTAATGTTTCTAATTGTGCTTCCACTTCACGAAGCTCATCATCGAAACCTTTTATACGGTCACCGACTTCACGCATTTCCGCAATCAACTGATCTGCATCTTTTTTCTCCCGTTTCAATATGGCCACTTGCTGTGAAACTTCATTTCTTTGGCTTTTCAACTTTTCCGTTTCAGCAATCAAGGTCCGGCGCTTTACATCCAGTTCCTCGAATTTTCCTAAATCGGTTAAATCTTCCCCCCTGAATTGCAATACACGCTTCACTTCTTCAAAATTATTTCTTACATATTTCAAATCCAACATTTCAATTCCTCCTTAATGTTTTTGATGATTTATCAAAGAACGCAAAAAACTCCCGTCCCCTGAAGAAGGGACGAGAGTTAACCCGCGTTGCCACCCTAGTTGAAGGCCTATGAAAAACGCCTACCACTTATCACGATAACGGCTTTTAACCGAAAGTATTTACTGACCCAAAAGGCTTTCCATACTCTGCTCCAGGAGGGATTCACAAAACTCTCACACCGATTTCCACCAGCCATCGGCTCTCTGTAGAAAGAAATACTTGTTACTATTTCCTGTCATTGCTTTCTTATATAATCAAATTGTTTTCCATAATGTACTATAATTTTATACATTACGCAACCGTTTTATACAGTAAACTTAAAACCAGCCTTTAACAGTGGAAGCTACACTGCTCCAAACGTCTCCAAAGAATCCGCCAACCGCCCGCATTGATAATACGAACCAGTTTGCCTTTTCAACGGATTCGGCAGCTACGACGTTAACCTTTACTGGATCGCCGTTGATGTACCCGTAATCTTCTCCTTTTTTAGGAGTGACTGTGATGTAGCCTAGCTTTTCACCTTTTTTGATTGGTGCAGTCAGCTTACCATCATCATTCAATTTGTTTTTATCGATCACTAAATCTGTTTTATAGTTGTCTTTCCCACCATTTTCAACAAGTAGCTCGATTGCTTTTTCAGATTGAATCTTAACGTCTTTTTCCTTGCCTTTCACTACTGGAAGTGTTTCTTTCCCTTTCACCTGGTAGTTGGCTGGAAGGACTTTTTCCTTTTTAAATGTTGCATAAGCATAGTTCATAAGCTTAGTGCTATCTGCAAAACGTTGGTTTTTATTAGTGGACTTCATGACCACCGTGATATAACGCTGACCGTCCCGGATAACCGTCCCTGTATGGCCATAACCGGCAAAGTCGGTAGATCCCGTCTTTAGTCCGTCTACGCCTTTATATTCAAAAATCAGGCCAGGAAGCATCCAGTTGAAGTTCGGATATTCTTTTCCATCACGGAACTTCAATTTAGGAATGCTGGCGATTTTTAAAACTTCCGGATAATCATTTATTAAACGATAAGCAAGAAGTGCAGTATCTTTTGCTGTCATGATATTTTCATCATCTTCATCACCTGAAGGATATTGCCCTAACAAATCAGAGTTATTCAACCCGCTGGCGTTAACGAATTTATGATTTTTCAAGCCTAATTCCTTTGCTTTTTCGTTCATTAACTTAACGAAGCTCTTTTCACTTCCGGAAACTAGCTGTGCTAAAGCTACTGTTGCCGCATTTCCTGAATAGACGGCCATAGCTTGATATAGTTCCTTAACTGTATAATCTTCACCTTCCGTTAACCCAACATTCGACAAATTGGGTGCTTTTGAAAGGTCATGTACATATTTATTTATTTTTACTTTTTGATCCCAACTGATTTTCCCATTTTCAATTGACTCCATTATGATGTACTCGGTCATCATTTTAGACATGGATGCAATTCCTAATACTTTATCGGCATTTTTTTCATACACGATTTGTCCCGTTTCACCATCGATTATGATGGCTGCCTCTGCTTTTAAACCTAAATTATCAGATTCAGCAACAGCTTCCCCCGGTTGATAGGCAAATTGCGACATAACAAGAACAAAAACAAAAGTGAAAATGAGGGTCATCTTGCTGATTTTTTTCAATTTCCAATACCTCCAACTTTTAAGCTAATCTCTATAACAAAGAAGAAACTTTATGTAAATCCCTTGACACCTTGTCTAGTTTATCACAGAAAAAATAAAAAAAATAGACAGAGTAATCGCAGACTCTGTCTATTTTAAATAAATTTTAATGACGATTATATGTTAAATTCATTACATGGAGTAGTTCGGTGCTTCTTTAGTGATTTGGACATCATGAGGATGGCTCTCCCTTAATCCGGCACCGGTCATTTTGACAAATTGAGAGTTTTCTCTCAACTCTTCCAATGTGGCTGTACCGCAATATCCCATACCTGAACGAATGCCGCCAATCAGTTGGAAAATGGTATCTGATAGAGGTCCTTTGTATGGAAGGCGCCCTTCGATGCCTTCCGGAACGAATTTCTTGTTATCTTCCTGGAAGTAACGATCTTTAGATCCTTTTTCCATTGCAGCAACGGATCCCATACCCCGATACACTTTAAAACGGCGACCTTGGAAAATTTCCGTTTCGCCAGGGCTTTCAGTTACACCTGCAAGCATACTGCCAAGCATTACTGCATGTCCGCCTGCAGCCAGGGCTTTAACGATATCACCTGAATATTTAATTCCGCCATCAGCGATAATCGTTTTACCATGCTTTCTTGCTTCTGTTGCACAATCGAAGACTGCCGTGATTTGTGGAACACCTACACCGGCTACAACCCTTGTCGTACAGATTGATCCTGGTCCGATTCCCACTTTCACTACATCGGCCCCCGCTTCAATCAATGCTTTCGTCCCTTCAGCTGTTGCCACATTACCTGCAATGATCGTCAATTCAGGATATGTCGCGCGGATTTCCTTCACCATTTCAAGGACGCCTTCTGAATGACCGTGAGCAGTATCAAGTACAATTGCATCGACATGGGACTTAACTAGCATTTCAACACGCTTCATTGTATCCTTAGTGACTCCGACTGCAGCACCTGCAAGCAATCTACCTTGCTTATCTTTCGCCGAATTCGGGAACTCAATGACTTTCTCGATATCCTTGATCGTAATAAGTCCTTTAAGAACTCCATTATCGTCTACAAGGGGAAGCTTTTCGATTTTGTACTTTTGAAGAATTTTCTCTGCTTGCTCCAAGTTAGTTCCTACTGGCGCTGTGACGAGATTCTCAACAGTCATGACACTGGAAATCTTCAAGGAAAAATCGGAAATAAATCGCAAATCACGGTTTGTAATGATACCCACAAGTTTTTGATCTTCAATATTGTTGACTACAGGAACACCCGAAATGCGATATTTACCCATTAAATGCTCTGCATCGAATACCTGGTGATCTGGCGTCAAGAAAAATGGATCGGTAATTACACCGCTTTCTGAACGCTTTACTTTATCCACCAGTTCAGCTTGTGCTTCAATGGACATATTTTTATGAATGATACCCAATCCGCCTTGACGAGCCATGGCAATCGCCATCTCTGCTTCTGTCACGGTATCCATTCCTGCACTGATGATAGGAAGGTTGAGCTTTAAGTTTTCAGCTAAGTTGACTTGAAGGTTGACATCTTTCGGCAAAACCTCTGATTTCGCTGGAATTAATAGGACATCATCAAAAGTTAAACCTTCTTTTGCAAATTTATTTTCCCACATTATTTTCCCCTCCTGCTTAAAAATATTATTTGTAGGTTATCAATAGGACATACTACTGTCAAGAAGAGAAATAAATGTTTGATTATTCTATTAATTTGGAGGACAGCTGCAATGCCTGAAAACAATGATAATTTCGATAAATATACACCTTTTTTTTCCGCATCTTCCTCTCAACTTTTTTTACAAAAATGTTACACACAAGAAAAAATAGCAGAAGCGGAAATCAAAAGTTATGATAATTGTTATCCATTTATTTACCATCTTGAACATGCTAAAACTTATTATAATCAGGCAGCCATTGCACCACTTTCCATTCAACCAATCCTTACATTTTACGGATTCGCCCAATTATTAAAGGCTTGTCTGCTCACGATTGATCCAAACTATCCGGAATCAACTTCGATGCTTGCCCATGGGGTAACTACAAGGAAAAAGAAAAAGCAACAATATGAATTTCTGAAGGATGAAGTGAAAACGCAAAAAAATGGACTTTTTACCTGCATCGCCGAGAAATTATTTCATATCAAGCATCTGGAAGGTGAAAAATTTTCCATGGGTACACTTATGAAAGAAATCCCGGATATGCAAAACTTTACATGGTCCATTTCCAAGAAAAATTTCGTCGCCCTGCTACCCTGTTCCAATGGTTTTCAATTGCCTTCAACCATATTGGATAGCTATCAAATGTCCAGCAGTCGATTGGAAGAATTTTTGAAAGCTAAAACAAATCAAATTTACAGTATTTCGGAAGCTC
Organism: Bacillus sp. ISL-78; assembly: GCF_018613455.1. Taxonomy (NCBI): domain Bacteria; kingdom Bacillati; phylum Bacillota; class Bacilli; order Caryophanales; family Bacillaceae; genus Bacillus; species Bacillus sp. ISL-78. The sequence continues at coordinate 582 of NZ_JAGGQC010000046.1, read as the reverse complement.
CTGGAACACTGCATTTAAAAACAGAGGGTGTTCCTATACATAATGCCACTTCTCCAATACGGTATAATTTGGCGGAAGGACAATTTATGCTATCTCTAAATAAAGATTCATCCGCTTTTTCATTACCTGAACTTTTGATCCATTATTTGATTTCTTATAACCTTAGCATAATAGCTCGGTATGAAACAGAATGGTGGGCAGAGCTGATGAAAACCATGCCTAATGACGATTACCCTTGCATTGTGCAATTCCTTAAAATAAGCCAAGCTAAGGTGCCATTTTTAATATTTGAATGGATTAAGTCGGAAAGGTTCCACAACTGATACTTCCAACACCCTATGTGAATTGATCTGTCCTGAAACGACAAAAAAGACCAGCCGGATGGCTGATCTTTTCAAATGGCTTGGCGGCGTCCTACTCTCACAGGGGGAAACCCCCAACTACCATCGGCGCTGAAGAGCTTAACTGCCGTGTTCGGAATGGGAACGGGTGTGACCTCTTCGCTATCGCCACCAAACATAAAAGGAACGTTGTTCCTTCAAAACTAGATAATAAGAAGGCATTTCATTTTTTAAAAAGCGT
>NZ_JAGGQC010000045.1:0-71338 GCF_018613455.1 Bacillus sp. ISL-78 | reverse complement strand
CTTTACATAGGGTACAGTTTAAAAACTGGCTAACCTTATAATACGAACGCACCCGTTAGTTCATTAAAGGCTGTCGAGGGTTTCTCAACAGCCTGAGCCAATCACTGAATTAATGATCGGCTTTTTTCTTACCAGAATCTCCAAATAACCAAAGTAAAAGTGAAAGAAATACTACGAAATAGAATGCGTATGCTAAATTTCCTAACCAATTTATCGTTTGTCCCCTGAAGTATTGCAGACCAGAGCTTGCAAGATACTTGAGTATGATACCCACTATACAAATAATGAAGAATCTTTTCTTTGTTATTGCCATAAATTCATACCACTCCTATTCTTTGGCGGGCAATCCAACTAACCTGCCCCTTTAGTTCCATAAGAAGTAAACAACTTTATTATTTTTTATATAACTATATTGTAAATTAAACATCTATATTATAACTGCACAAAACCTTGATAAATGAAAAAGGGTGCTACTTAATTAACAGTAGCACCCTTTTTTCTTACCTTTTAGATTCTCTATAACCAGCAGACTTTGCTTCTCCTTCAGTACAAAAAGTCTGTTCTGGATTTGTCTTGTCATAGAATTGTCCACCTGGTACATGGTAGATTTTTTCTCCCGAGCTTGATGTATTACCTTTAATATTAAGGCATGCTTTTTCAGTTTTCGCCTGATCTGCTTCCTTTTTATCCTGTTCTGCCTGTTGTGCCTTTTCTTGTTCCTCTTGTTCTTTCTTAGCTTGTTCAGCTTTATCCTTTTCTTCTTGTTCCTTTTTAGCTTGTTCGGCTTTTTCTTTTTCTTCTTGTTCTTTCTTAGCTTTGTCCTTTTCTTCTTCCTTTACATTGACGACTTTATTATCTACCTTTTTATCGGAATCATCTTCATCGGTACCACCAAATAGTGCAACACAGCACCCTATGAGTACTATTAAGATGAAACCTAAACAACCGCAACCACCACAGCCCCAATACCACTTTTTCTTTTTCTTTTCTTCGCCTTCTATAGGTATTGCAACCTTTTTCTTATCTTCCTTTTCTACTGTCATAACTATGTATCCCCTTTAAGTAACTAACTTTCCTTTGAATATAGCATAGTATTTTAATAAATAGGTAATCAGTCTGAGATTTTCCAATTTAATTTTGCGAAATTTTTTTCCGGAAAAACGGATATACAACGTAAAGAGGTACTCTGTTAAATAATATTGTTGATAAAAGAATATAAATTGAGGACCTCAAATCAGGTCCTTGATTTTGTTCCTATTTAAGCTAATCCGCCCATCAAATGTCACTGTTTTCCAAATCAAGCGAGTAGGCTTCCGATATATAGTGTGTAACTTTTCTAGGGGAGTTGTATTTGTCATTCTTACTAAATATAGTAAGTCCAACCTCGTGTACATTAATAAATGTATCGACCTTTTCAAAATCAAGGTTTTTAAATTCAGTAGGTTTATCCCAGCTTCTTGTTGGAACTAAATTCCCTTCAGAAAGTCCCTGTCCAAAGAAAATAAACACGCTCAATCCATTTAAAACTAAATCAACCGTACAATCACAAATTACTTCTAGTGTGTCAACCGAATCAACTTTGATAATAAAACCGTCAGAAGCAAATTTGTAGGAAGGGATTCTCTTTTCTAAAATAATCCTTTCAATGTGTTCAAAAATCACAGATTCCAGCACAAAGAAAACAGGAAAGCTTAACATATTTTGAATCAACGTAAAAAGAAAGTCAGTTTCTATGTCTCTAATTCCAACATCGATTGATTTAAATATATCTTTGGGAAGGGCAAAATCATTTATTATGCTTTCGTGTGAGCTCTGAACGAAATAATCTTTTTTCAAATTCTTCCCTCCTACTTAGGTTATTTTTAAGGCAAGCTATAACTTAAATGTCGATAATCTTAATTTATCATAAGTAGCATCGGTGGATAACAAGCACCTATCAATAACCATTTTGCTTAACGTTGTAGAATCATTACGGAATCTAATTAAATCCAGGAATTGAAACCAACTCAAATAATGGTCGAGGTATTTTGTTGTCACACCATTAAAACGGTCCATCCAACCTTTCAGACGGCTGTGATAGTTATTGACATTTTTGATATGGTAAAGCCCTTTTACACGTTCCTTCCCATCTGATTTGAAGGGGATAGTGCTCCAATCCTTTATCTTTTGCATAGGTTTTGAAAGCCCGCCAAGCATCTGTACAAAGGGTATTCGATTTAGATAACTTGGAGCCGATTGCTTTCTCTAATCGTTTAACATAGCCTTTTCAATAATAGATTTATTTAATCCTACTTGTCTTATGCAACTAACCTGCCCCTTTAGTTCAATAAGAAAAAGGCTGCCGCAGCAACCTTCCTTAATGAAGTAAAGTACCCTTTAATTAGACAACAAATTAAACTTATCGATTTATATTCTTAGTCATACCAATGGTAAACTTCTCAAATCCAAAAGTTTCATAATATGATTCCAAACTTTCTACACACATAAGTTGAGGAATTACTCGATTTTGCTCACAATGTTCAATCATTCGATTCACAATTTCTTTGCCGATTCCTTTGGACTGGTAGCTCGGTAGTACACACACTCCACATACCACTCCAGTAATCACACCATCTGAAATAACACGTCCCATACCCACTAACTGTTGTTTATCAAAAGCATAAATTGCATACCAACTTTGAGTGCACATTTGTTTCAAATCATTAACTGTTAATTTAAGTGAATTCCATCCTAAAGATTCATATAAGGTTAGTAATTGCTTAAAATTTTCAGGTGGTTCTATTGTATAATGTATAGGTTTTTCCATTTAAGCACCTCCCCTGGATTTTTATATCTTACAGCTTAATCTCAACACATAATTTGTATGATTTTCACATCCGCAATCCTCCGCCGTTAGCTTAAGTACATTCTTTCACAAACTTTTGTTATTCCAATTTGAGCAAATCCTTTTTCATAATTGTAAAGACTACTCGAGGTCCATAAAATAATGACCATATTTTCTTTTACTAAACTGCCCGTTTGTTGAAGAAGATTTTTGATTTGTCTTTTAAGCTTGAATTGGTAAATAAATCTGTACTTCTTCATCTCCTTCTCCCATAGGGTGATATGTCTCGATAATATAAGAATCGAGATTTCTTTGATAACCTTGTTCTTCTGCCCAATTCAATAAATTCAAATGAAGTTCTCCCAAATTAGATATATTCCCTCTAGTAGTTATGTAACTTTTATTTATTTCAATATAATCCATTCCTGTTGGTACTTCATTTAATTTCTCACTCACAATTAACCCTACATAATAATGACCTATCCTATGCTCCTCATCCTTCTTAGGCTCAAATAATGCAATTTCGGTCTCTGTTGGATTTAGGATTTGATTTGAGAGACTTAATAGTTGCTTTGCAAGCAAGGGCACTTCATTACCAAAGTTAACAAACTCCCCACTACCTTTTAATCCAAAAAGCTTAAATTCTTTTTTAACCATCATAAACGACATATTTACTTCTCCTATTTACTTAAAAATTCCATAATATTTTAATTTTATTTGTTCAACAAAAAATCCTTACTTCCTGCATTGAAGTAAGGATTTCAAACTGATTTCTGTAACTGTTATTCAACTATCCTGCCCCGTTAGTTGCATAAAGAAAAAGCTGCCTTAAAGACAGCTTGATCTAAAGCTAACGCACTCGTTAGTTGAAGAGTGGGTAATAGATTATTAAAAGAACTCCTAATAAAATAAGACCAAAGATAATGATTAATCCACTTGTATCTAGTAAGACACCTAATATTACCCATAATAAATAGAGAATTTTATTTTTTGTACTTTCATCCTTATTATTTTTGTAGGCTTCTTTAATTAGCCACCCTAAAATGCTACATCCAACAACAACCAATATTATGCCAATAGTTATTATTTTCATAAATTTCCCCTCTGTTATTAAATAATTTTTTTAATATCTTATTTAAATTTTTCTGTCCCTTTAGTTGCATAAGAAAAGGAGCTGCTGATCAGCTCCTGATAATGAAGTAAAGCACCCGTTAGTTTAATTACAAACCTTCACAATCTTGCTAACCTGCCCCGAAACTGTCCCAATCAATCTATGTTCTTTAACTAATGCGACTCGTTGAAGAACCAACCTAGTTTTTACTTTTTCGACTATAAAAAAAAGAAATGAGAAGATAAGTACCATAGAGGCAAGTAATAAAAAATATTATAAGTTCTAAATTAACTGTTCCAGACTTAAACCAAATAGTTAACGCAGCTAAAATGACCGCTATAAGGCAGGCGATAAAACTTTGAGTATGTGGTTTCAACATCAAAACCTCCTGTTCTGTTCTTAAAGACTTACCTTAACCTGTATTAGCTTATTTTTCTATTGGAAATGTTTCTCAATTTCACTCAACTAACCTGCCCCGTTAGTTGCATAAAGAAAGAGCTACCTTAAAGACAGCTCTGATCTTCAGCTAACGCACCCGTTAGTTCATTAAGAATAGGTTTTCGTTGTCAGTCCTTTGTAATCAGAAACCATCTGAAGGAATTTTTGTTTCTCTTCTAAATAAGGTACGTGATTACTTTTTTCAAAAATATAAAGTTTGGAATTTTTTAAACCTGCATTTATTTCTTCAGAAAAAACAAGAGGGCATTGGGCATCGTACCTTCCACAATAAACAATGGTCGGGATGGTAACCTGATACAGTTCATTTTGAATGTCGTAGTTTGGCAAGTCATTAAAGGAATAATAATCTAGCCTTTTTTGTACAACTTTTCCACTGCTCGGTTTTTTAAAATATTCATCCCATCTTTCTATGTTATATAAAGACATATTAGTCCATTCTCTGTTAGCATCCCTTCGCTCTTCAGTGGTAGAGTCAGGAGATTTTAGTACGGCAAAAATCTTTTTCAGTTTTTTATTTAGTGGACTACGAGGACTATAAATACTGCCTTCGTGTTCCATATATTTTTTAGTAGCAGTTGCTCCTCCAACTAATAGTTTTGTCAGAGATTTAGGAAACATTGTTGCATAAATTAAACCAAGCATTCCTCCAGTTGAATGCCCTGCAAAGCACCATTTATTATAATTTAAAGCTTCTCTAATAGCCTCTAAATCCTTAGAGGTTTCTTTCATACTTAATTCCTCTTCTATACCTGCTTTGCAAGAGTTTCCTGCTTCTTTTAAGTTTATTAGATAAACTTTGAATTGATCTACAAAAGTGTCGGCGAAATAATAACCTAATTCATTAAACTCACTATATAAATGGGTAATACACACTGGTTCTCCTTTTCCTTGGGTAAAGATCTCAAACTTTCCACGAGATGTACTTATAAACATTCTCTCCCACATAACGGTCCCCCTAAAAACAAAAATGTATATTATTGTAAATTCGGCATTTTTTAGAGAAAATCCTTCAAGTTACTGTTGAACTATCCTGCCCCGATAGTTCCATAAAGAGAAAGCTGCCTTAAAGACAGCTCCAATCTTCAGCTAACGCACCTAGTTAGCTTAATTAAGTTTTCTTTCATAAACATGAAAATAGTAGTTATAAGGGTTTTTTTCGTTCATTATCCCTTTTTCAACAGATACTTCTTTCCATTCATCGAAGTTAACTTCTGGGAAAAATATATCTCCTTCAAATTCATGATGAATTTTTGTAATATACATCTTCTCAACATAAGGCAAGAACATATTATAAATCTGTTCTCCCCCGAAAATAAATATCTCTTCTTCATTTTTACATAACTCAAATACATTTTCGATTGAATGGACAATTTCACAACCGTCAAAGCTAAAATCCTTATCTCTCGTCAAAATAATATTTCTTCTGTCAGGTAAAGCCCTTCCGATTGACTCAAGGTTTTTTCTACCTAATATAAGTGAATGTCCCTTTGTAGTATTTTTAACATACTCCCAATCCTTTGGAATTCTCCATGGAATATCATTCTCTTTGCCAATTACTCTATTCTTGTCCATCGCAACAATTAAAGAAACGTTCATATATGACACAGCCTTTTTTCACTATTTTACCATGTAATCTTGTATATCTATTGATATTCGTTGTTCAACTAACCTGCCCCGTTAGTTGCATAAGGGGGTACCGCCACATGCCCATCAAGCTAACAACGTAAATTACTAGATACGAAATAAGCCTTGTTTTAAAACTAGAGAGTGACGGAAAAGTAGGCATGCGAAAGAAGCATATTAAAATGCGATTTTTTCACTAGGCAGCTTGTCTGTGCTTCACTGTCGTTTCATACACAACCCCTAAAATATCAAAGACGGTCATCCTCTTATACCGATGACATTTACGACCGTTCTTTTTGAGCAGCTGATAAAGACGATGTAGAATTTTCAAAAGTTCTTCTGTGCTAACTGCTATCGCTTGAAACAGTAACGGAAAGTGATTTTTAATCATAAATCGCTTTATATTCACTCAAATCCTGCTTTTTCTTTTCAAGCAGAAGCTGTCGCTTTTGAAACATTGTAGAAGAACAGAGGAGAATGCCGATGAGTTGGCCATATAAATGGCACTCAAGGCGTTCTTTTTTGATCGTTTTGCATTCATCGATTTCAAAGAATGACTTCCATGTTTTAAATAAAATTTCATTCTGCCAACGCAGGGAATAGAGGGAATGGACATAATCAGTGGGAACTTCTTCTGGCGATGTATTCGTGATATAGACGTTCATGCCCATCAAGCGCTTACTTTTCTCCTTCATGACAATGCCTTTCTTCTTTTCACGTACCTCTTGGTTTTTCAAGCGTGTTTGCGTTTGGTCATTGGTTAAACGATGAATCATGACACGTGCTGGGAGCTTCTGATTTTGGCCAATGTATGCCTCGGAGATTTCCATCGTTTCACCAGGGGTTAGACTAGACATCATTTGTGTCATATCAAGCTGAATGTATTCGGTTTGCTTTTTTAACGTGCCAGTGTTGAAGTATTCTGGCTCAGGGTTCTTGATATTAATACGTGTATTTAGCTTTAACCGCTAGATATAGTAAGCCTCTTTATCATGAATGGCTTGTAAGTCTCCTAAATCGAAATAACCAAGATCACGTAAACATAAATCACCCGCCTCAACAGTTTCAAGGCAGATAGTACCGTATGTTTTATCATTATTCTTTCCTGGTCCAAGCTGCACGTTAAGAAATTGACCACTCATTAAATCATATTCCAATTGAATTTTCACTGCCATATTACTATTCCCACCTGAATCTTGATAATCAGTGGCAAAATGATCAGGCAGTTGAAACACTGTCGCATCTATGATACGGATACGATTAAAAGTAGAAATCATGTGTGCAGTAAGCGTTTGATTTGAACAGAGATTTTCTGTGAGAAGAGAAGTAAAGACTTCTCGAAGAAATGCGACAGCTGCTGGATTAAAGCGTTGATTCAGTCCTTCTGGGCTCATTAGTACCCCGGTGGAAGCTTCTAACCGACTGCACAATTGTGTAAAGTGATGTGCTAGCGATTTCCTGACTGAGCCATACGCAAATGGCAATGAGTTCATTTGCTTGATACTTACTAGATCGCTGAACAAAGCCAACTTGTTTGGAAATATCTTGTAGGATTATTGGAGATAAAAAAGTATTGTAGCTCTTGTGCGAAAAGATTTAGTTCATTTGAAATGATAGGGATTCATTAAAAAACACCATCCTTTCTCGTAAACTTCTTACGATAAGCATAGCGTTTTTTCTCTTTAAGGGTATAATTTTAACTTAGCTTGATAGGCATGGGGTCCCGCCACATGCCCATCAAGCTAACAACGTAAATGACTAGATACGAAATAATCCTTGTTTCAAAACTAGCGAGTGAGGAAAAGTAGGCATGCCAAAAATTATGTCTATACAGGTTACCAAATGTCTGAACCTATATGCTACAGGAAACGTTGGAAGATAAAGGAACATTAACGTTTTCTGAAAAAAATTTTTTTAAATGTTTCGTATTATTAAGTAGTCAGCAGTTGTTACCATAATCAAATAAACCATACCTAAACACACGAAGGCCACTGACAAAAAATGTTTGTCAGTGGCCTAAAGGAACTCAGATTCCTGCATCTACAATGTAAACGGTATATGTAGACATATGACTTTATTTCCCTTTGTAAACAACCTTTCCATCAGCAATCGTATAATTAACCAGCGTTTCAGAGATGTCTTTAGGGTTCACCTTGGTGATATCCTGACCGAGAACTACCATGTCGGCCTTCTTACCGACCTTGATGGAGCCTAAGTCGTCACGGTGCATCTCGAAAGTAACGTTCTTTGTGAATAACTGAAGCATTTCGTTAACAGTAAGCGCCTGGGCAGGATTACGAACCATGTCCTTATCTTGCTCTTCCGGGTAAGGGCTATTTCGTGTGACACCGGTCTCAATGCCTAATAGTGGACGATAGTCTGGTGTTGGAGGGTAATCGCTGCCACCGGTGATGAATGTCCCCTCATCCCACATCTTTCGAGTAGGATACATACCCAACGCACGTTTCTCGCCGATCATCGCCTTTTCCAAATGGTAATACAGATCTTTATAGAACCAGAACGGCTGCAAGCTGGCGATCACTTTCATTTTTGACATACGTGTAATGTCGCTGTCCTTGATAGAAGAAACATGAGTGATCGTGTGTCGGGAATCACGTACTCCGTTGGCTTTGACAGCATTCTCAAAGGAATTAAGCGCCATATTAACAGCTCCATCGCCGATAGCGTGAACATGCAACTGAACACCTGCCTTGTCAAGAGCAGTAACCATCTTATTGAATTCATCCAGTTTCCAAATAGCTTCGCCGTGGTGGTTTTCACCCATTCCGGCATGGCGGTCATAAGGCTCCAAGAAGACAGCGGTCTTCCCTTCAGTTACACCGTCAGCAAACAGTTTAACAGTGTTGACTCGCAGCCAATCTGAGTTGTATGTTTTTCGAGCATTTAGCATCTTTTTAACCGCTTCATCCGGTTGATCTCCTGGCTTGAAGTTAATGGCGTTGGCAACTCGCATCGTCAACTTGCCTTCCTTTTCCAACTCCGCCAGTGCATCGATAATCGCACCTTTTTCATCACTCAAGTTCACCACACCAGTCATGCCAAAGCTATGCATTTCATCCTGATATGCCAAGATTGCTTCTTTATATTGCTCCGTGTTTATTGTAAACAAAGCTTGTACATCGGTAATTAAATCTCTTGCACTGTCGCGTAAAACACCACGGGGCGAACCGTCAGGATTGTGCTCGATTAGACCGCCCTGAGGAGTCTTTGTTTCCTTTGTTATGCCTGCCATTGAAAGCGCCTTGGAGTTTACCCAAGTCGAGTGTCCGTCAATGGACTTTAAAAGGACAGGGATATCAGAAACGATCTTATCAAGATCTTCCTTGGTTGGACCGGGATTGGTTTTATCTGATTGTTCATATAGTCCGTTTGCCCACTCGTGACCAGTGATGATCTTAGCATCAGGATTCTTCTTTTTGAAATCAGCCACTGCCTTGACGTACTCATCGTTCGTTTTGAGATTTGTAAGGTCTACAGCAAATAGCTTAGAAGTCCATAGACCCGGGACGTGGGTATGTCCATCTAAAAAGCCTGGGGAAACCATTTTTCCCTTCAGGTCGATGACTCTCGTGTTATCGCCTACATATTTTTTCACACCGGCAGTTTTTCCAACATAGATGATCTTGCCATCCTTGACAGCTACCGCTTCAGCGGTAGGCTGTTCCTTTTCCATCGTATGTACGATACCGTTTTTAAGCACAAGTGTTAATTTAAACGGATTTCAAAGTAATAGCGGGAGGAGTAATGAATAAAAAATGTTATACTACGAAAATTCGTATTAATTTTTTTATTCTGGTCACCCGAACCAAAAGTTTATTTACAATATAACGTTTCGAAAAAAGAAACGGCGAAACATCTTTATATCGTTCGGTAAACACTTTATCATAGGATTCAGAAATTGTATGAACTACTTGCGAAATGACTTTATAGAATCTCATAAACACCAGGCAATTAAATTTGCAATTACCGCCCACGAATATATATCTTCTTCCCAAAAATGATTGTGTCTGGAACCCATTTTTTAGGGTTTCTTTTTTTATAGATAAAGACAATTTTGTAAGGTATTCACATGAAACCTCGTGACACATAAAAAAACACCATCCTTTCTACATATTACAGAAAGAATAGCGTTTTTTTCGTTTTTGGGGCAATAATTTACCCTAACTTGATGGGCATGGGGTATCCGCCAGCAAAACGCGGATTTATACCGTTAAGGATATTCTAGTATTAAATAATCCCAATCTCTCAGTGATATAAATGAGAAATAGGGATTTAATTATTCAACAATTGCTTCCTATTGAGGAACAAGTGTATTTAATTTCACCATTATACGAGATAGTGTTGTAAGTAGTTGTTGTTATATACAAATAATTTACTATATTCAATGAGCAACATTATTCCCCTTATTAAAAGGTAAATCTTTTGGCATCAACCTGATATTAAATGGAAAAAATTAACCAATCACCACGAATTCCTCCCATTTTTTCAAAAGCGTTGAGCAGGAAAATTATAGGTAGCTGTTATCCATGACATATGGACATAGCCGTTGTCTTTAGTATAGTTTTCACAAGTTTTAAATAGTTCTTGAGCTACACCTGTTTCTCTAAATTCTTTGACTACATAAAGGTCATTCATTACTGTTATTCTATCTGCTTTAAGTTGTTAGGGTTTTATAAGATTTTGCTAAATTTAGCCGTAGTTGTTTATTGTCATGGAGGGAGAATGCTTTTCCATTATCCACAATGAAGAATGAGTGCATTCTAAACTTTTCAAATTGAGAGGTTCCAAGTGTTTTTTGAAGCATATCCTCTTTGGTTGAAAATGCTGGTGTGACGATGTGCGCTTCCTTAGATTCTTGTTTATAGACCCCGAAATACGCACCTTTATCCTTCAGGATGAAAAAACACTTTTTTCCTTATCGACTGGGAATGTTTCAATGGAATCCCCTTTTATTTCAAATAACTGAGGGTGATGTTCCTTTATCATGGTGTAATATAGCTCATATTCAGCCTCTGTCTTTTCTTTGGTTGACCAAGAAGTGGAATCTTGTTTCAAACTCATCTTTTCCTGGTTCATGAGACTTTTCCTATCTAAACTTTTTTGTTTAGACTGTTCAATCATTTGTAGAATAAAGTCAGCAATCGTAAGCATGGAATCGTTGACCGATCTTTCAATCGAATCATTTCTCATAAAAACATGTGAAAATTGAAAAAATCATCACCCCACTTTAATTCTGAATGGGCTTGTTTACATCCATATACCGCTGAACCATTTTATCAGTTGCGTATCCTCGGTTGCGATCAAATACTTTTGTCCCCATAGGTACCCTTTGTAATTTAATTTAGTTTCTGGAAACGCCTTATACAAGAACCGTGCTGAACCCCCTTTATGAGCTTTCATGATATTGGGTATATAATGAATGGCCTTACAATGGATGATTAAATACACTCTGCACTCCCTGATATCCATTTCCACTATTTTAAAATGTCTTTTCCTCATCTTGTAGAGACCTGAAATGTCTTGCGAAAAAGGTAATATGATATTGCAAGAAACTCACGTGATATTTGATTCTATTGCAATACCTTTGACGCTTCTCTTTACCAGCGATATTCCTTTTATTGATAAAATCAACCAAAAAACTAAAAAAAATGAACCATTTTATAGGATTCGTAGCCATATAACCCTAACTTTTCTGGTTGGCATTCTTGAGACTTTAGTGTTGTTATTATCCTTTTTACTAATCCTTAATCTTTTCTTTTCTGGCTAGATCAACCGCTAGATCTGATTAATTAAGATTTTTAAGATCATAACTGTAAAAACCTTTATTTAAGAAGAAAGAAAACAAAAATCGTTATTGTTCGAGAATCTAAATGTCGCCCAAATGCTTTGGAACATATTCATTAAATTGGTTAAATAAATAATTAAGATAGGAGTTTAGTTCAAATCGATCTTCCTGAATAAAATTGACAAATGGGGTTTTAATTTCTTCTTCCATCTTTTCCTCCCCTTCACTTTACTTTTTATATCATCCAGATCTTTAATCGCTCACCCTTTTTGAAGTTCATTACATTTCCTTTAGAAAAAGTAATTTTTTTAATTAGTCACATTTTTAAAAATGTAGTATTAGCGCCACGCCTACGCCAAGATACCATGATGGCCACACACGCCATTCGCCTGTTTCAATCATAAAAGAGAACGCTTACATTTTCCAGTATTACTATCATACAACTTTCGACAACACCCTCGAATATGAAATGGTACGTCTATGCTTTGAGCACTTCGTTTAAAGATCCAGTCACTCTCTGGAACCCCCTATATATAAAATTCCAGTTAAAAAGGGCTCTTTGCTTTTGATTTGGGAGTAAGATTAACAAAAAAAAGAGGTTGATTCAAATTTGTCGTTATTCAACGACCTTTTTGTATCAACCTCTTACATATATCTGAGCTCTATTTATAAAAAATGTTTTACCCTTTTAAATTGGTCATCTTCCCCAACTTCAATAGTTTAGAAAGGGCTTCGTTTGATTGACCCTTACCTTCTTTAGCATCTTCTTCATGATTCACTGGCGCTTCAGATGGAACGATTGGTGAAGAAGCTGGCTTACTTTTATGGGATACCGGCTGCACCATTTGCTGGGCAAGCGCCGTCCCTTCGGGATTCCCTACAATTAAAGACACGATATTATAAAGAATCCTTTGCCCTTCCTCGGTTTTCAAAAGTGCTAATTGATCATTCGCAAAGGTGTCTAGTGGAAGGTATATACCTTGTTCTTTATAAGACCCATTCCGAACCTTTAATCCATCTTCAATAAGCGCGCTAATAAGTTCATTTCTGCTTTTAAAGCTGTCTACCAACTCATTAAATTCATTAGCCCATTTTATCGAGGTTTTTGGGGTATATTGAATTCCCCGACCTGGAGTGATTTTTCTATTGGACAACGTTACCACCACCTTGTATCACAACTAAAAGAAGATGCTACTCCTATCCTTGAATTTTTATGCTTCAATTGATTGTTTTTCAATTTCAGCAATAATATTTTTCAAGAGATATGCCTTACTTGTAAAGAAACTGGCTTGATCGATATTCGGGGGAAACAGACAATCTTCTTCTTTAAGTTCCGCTAGGTATTGATAGGCGAAGAGAAGTCCTCCCCCGACGATAATCATTTGCCCAACGTTTGTATCAACAAAATACCGGATGACTTTATCTTTCACTTCTTCAGCATATTGTTTTGTATATTTTTCTACAATCTTTGTGATATCTGCTGTTTTGGACTGCCATGTCGCTTTAAAGACAGGAGAATATTTAGGTTTTTTAACCATTTTATCGATTTCCGGCTTGATGAACTTCCTCATGAATTCTTCACGTGTAAACGAAATCTTAGGAGTTTTATTCACCCTTTCAAACCGAGCCCTTATGCTGTCGAATTCCTTTAGTTCCGCTGCTTCTTTCATGATTAAATCAATATATTTATTTGTACCTATCAGATGGTTTGTAGATTTAGTTGAATTTAAACCATTTTCATCATAAAGAGCTAAATCCAATGTTCCAGCTCCCAAATCAGCTATGGCAAACTCATCATGGATTTGTGATGAAAATTCAGTTTCCACCACTTCCCCATCCACTAAATCAAAAGCCAATGCCAAGTAGCTCGTTACGCCTTCTACATTAAGCTGAACATCCGTAATGTTAATGGTTATAGTTTTGCCTTTATAAGGTCCTTTTATTGCTGTAATTTCATGTTCCCCCATATATAAGTTGATTTTTTCGGAAGACGCCTGTTTAGCCTCTTCTATTGGAAGCCCAAAACTCAATGGAACGTCTACCTTATTGGTCTTACCTGATTTCCAAGCAGCTAAGGCTAATCCCGCTAAAGTTGTTACTACATGGATTTCATTCCCTAATTTATCTCTAGCATCACTGCTGGTTTCTCTTAAATTATTTTTGTCATTCGTTGAAATTTGAGCATATTCCCCTACTGTATAATAAGCATTTGTTCGATTCTTTGGTAAGGCTTTACTTTTAATATGTAAATGAAGAATCATATCATCAGGAAAAGATTTATCTGCGCTTTCATCTGGCATATCTTCTGCAGTCGTTTCCGCGTTTTCCCCGATAATACTCGCGATATTTAATGAAACAACATTTCCTTTTTGATCGATATATGTAATTTTATTAGAAATGTTCCCACTATCCACTCCTGCAATTAAATAATCCTCTTTAAATAAAAAATCAAGTTTTGTCATGATCTTCCTCCTTCGGACTAATCTAGTTTAGTCTACTTACTATCCAATATATAGAGATTTCCTATTAAAGTCAACGAAAAACTAGCGCTAAATTGGCGTTATCGATATTCCATCGCCAATATTATATCGGTAAATTAGCGCTATCTCAACGCTTAACACAACCTCTACGAACGGTTATGTCATTTTAACTATATGTTTGCCGACAATTTGGCGTTATCGAATTTTTGACTTCTTTTATCACTAGATAACTGTCCGCGATTTACCGCTAAACTATTCCGCGTTATTGCTACTTATCGTCAAATTAACGTTATCGATCATTTAACGTTGGTTGTATAAGAGAATTCACTCCCATACAAACCATACTAAACTAGATTAGATTGGTTTAGAAATGAGATTATCATCCGTATATTAACGCTAATAATTGTATATTGTTGTATTCTACCGCTAGATTAGCGTTATCGGTTATTTAACGTAAGAAATATAGAAGAAACTCGCCGGAAATATAAACTAGATTAGACTAGACTGGTTATTATTATTATTATCGTGCTTCTAATTTAATCTAGTCTAGATTAAATTAGAAGGAATCGTTAATTATTTCTATTAAAGCAAACAAACTTAGTTGATTAGTCTTTATCTAGTAGGTAAACTATAGATACAGATAAATTGACGCTTAGCGATAGGTTGATAAAAATAAGCTATAGTTAAACTAGCGTTAAGAGGAGGGTTATCGTGTCAAATAGAGTCCAGGCTAATAAAGATTTCATTATAGAAGCACTTCGTGACGATGCTTTATTCACTTCGTTGGTGCTTGATAAGGAATACAGTGCCAAACTATTCAAAAAAGATATACTAGAGTTGGATCCCAATGCCATGTATTCAACTACCGATTGTTCCGATAAGATTTTTAATATCGCTAATTCCACGCTAAGGTATTACGTTAGGATGCTAGAGGGATACTTAGAGATTTATGTAGAAGGTAGAAAGAAGCGTTTGCCATTTCTCACTGTATTTAAAATCCATATGACTTTACTGGCAATTGAGAGGGGAGAAACGATTTCCGATATTCAAGTTAAGTTATCGCTAAAATCGATTCCTCAACAAAATGGTGGAAAAGCAAAAGGGAGTAAATATAACGAGGATACCTTAGATCAATTATTCTCGGAATTTGATAGAAGGCAGAATGTAATGATGAGAACCTTCACGCTACAAAACACAATCAATCTAATTGAAGTGGAGTTGCTGAGAAGGAGAACTGGAATAGCTGATAGACAAAGACAAATTGAAGTTATAGAAGAAAAGATTAAAAATCATCGGTTAAATCGAAAAATGGATCGACAAGCAGCGAATGTGTTACGAAAAAGTTTGGAGCAAAAGAAAAGTACAGGTTTTTTCTCTTTCTTTGCAAAAAAAAATACAGAAGATACTCTGAATATAGAATCTGAAATACTAGTGGATGAAAGGGATATCAAAGCTGATCATATAGAAGTGGAACTCATTGATGAAATTAACACAATAAGGCAGAAGATTAGTCAAATTGAAGAAGAATCACTTGCTTTAGAAAAAAGGTTAAAATCTGAAACAGCACTCCTAACAAATGAAAGGGAAGTATTAGAACAATCTATGGGAGATTAATGATTCTTTTTTATTTTTTCGGTCTATTAAGGAGGAAAATTGGAGCCTCCCAAAGTTTTATATGTAGTACGCTTGCTTGAAGTTGGATATTTAACATTTCATTTTGTAGAGTGAAATTAGGAATAAGCGTGTCCTATTGCTTTGTGAAGATCAATGAGGGTCTATAGCTTCTCTATGAGCTCTGTAGAGCTATATAGCAATTAAGAGGGGCAAAGGGCCCTTGCCCCTTATTTAAATACGTTGAATGCAGGAAAATGATATAAATTTAGGCCACCGTCTTGGGTGGTCTAATTTTGTTACAAAGTATTTTCTTTTTTTAGGTATTACTTACAGAATTTTTGGTGAAAAGCGATTTCGTGAAAGGTGTTATAGAGTGCTGCTCATTTCACTTATGCTGAATGTTCATAGGTGCCGTTTTAAGCTCGCCCCAACTAATTGGAAGGTTATTCTGGTGATTGTTTAAAATTTATAATAAATGAACCTTAATCTAACTAATATGGTTGATTAATCTTTTCATTAGTTTTCAATATGTAATTTTTGAAAGTCACATTGTTTTACATCGAGTACATTATTCTTAATAATCTAATATTTTAAATTCTGTTTAAAGTGATTTATTTCGTAAGTAAACAAATTTAATAAAAAGGCAAATTTAATAAGAGAAAACAGATTTAATAAAAGAAACAGAAGTGATAGGCATTTTTCAATTGTTATGTATATCCATTGAGGGACAAGGGTTCTGGCCATTCCTAAGAGTGGTTTTAACAGAGTTTCCACTTTCCCACATATAGAATGTAAAAGAAGTCACATATACACAAGGCTTTTTTTTAACTATTTACATTTTCACAGGATGGTATTTTTAATATCCACTATTTCACAAGGCTACATTCGGAATCTATTAGGCGTAAAAAAATAATCCTTCTCGAAAACTCTGCCAGAAATCGTGACAGAAGAGGGAAGGAAAGACTTTTGTTTTAAGGGAATACCTCATTATTTTTTTTTTAGTATATTCGAATAGCCCTGTGAATGTCTTATTTTTTCACAAGGCTGGTTAATCTATTAAATTACACCGTGTAGCTCTGGTGTTTGACCGGTTTTGGTGTATTCCCTGATTTTGGCTTCATGGATTAATTCATAAGGAATCTTTTTTAAGGCCCCAGGAAGATACTTTCTAAAGGCCATTCTGAAAAAGGCGCCAATCGAGTAGAAATGGAATGAACCTTTTCGTTGTTTTTCTGTATGTATATGAATTCCTATCTGATCCATTGTTTGTAAAAAGAAGTTTTTCATGAATCGATCACGTATGGTGAAGCTTTCATAGTCCTCATCATCCATAAGATAATTCAGTTTTTTCATTACTTCCTGCTTAAAGGAAATCATGACATCGATTTGGTCTCTTGGTTTAAATTTAATTTGATGTCCATCAAAGAAGTAGGTGAGCTCTTTTGATAGTTTCGCCATGAGTGAGTTGACATTGAATTCATCCGTGTTTTCTTCCACACATTCTGGCTTCAAGGAAAAGGAGGCTTTTTTTATCCATATTTGCTTGCCACGAATCTCCATCCCTGTGAATTCGATGGAAAAAAGAGCTTCTAAAACGCTTAAAGTTTTACGAACCCCTTTTGCATTTTTGTTTAGTTGAAGTTTAAGTGTCTTCATTGTCCGTTCTTGTTTTATTTTCTCCATTTCACCTGTCTTGCTGAAAGACAGACCAGTCCGGAACTGGTTAAGTAAGGATAAGAGTAGTTCGATACCTTCTGGGTTCGAGGTACGTACGAATTCCGCTAAAATATTCGTTTCAAAAAGGGCGTGCGGTATGATTAGGTAGTTGAGAGATACACCATTAAGTTCAGGTGTATTATACTTGTCAACATCTTTTAACATGATAACAGGTAACTCTTCGTGGATTTCCTCTTTTACAAAATGATGATCTTCTAAAAACTTTTTTCCTCCCCAAAGGGTAGAATAAGAGATTCCAAGTTTCTTTGCCCAGTAAGAAAGATTATATTCCTTAAGTATGCCTCGTTGGTTTTGTTCTACTTGTAATTGGTTTAACATGGTCATATATACGACATAGGCAGAGGCAGGAGGGCGCTCAAATGACTGATCACGAAGAAAATGGAATTCTTTTAAGATGGCGTGATGCATTCTAAAACCATCGATTCTTATTCTGGATTCTTTCATTTTAGGCCCTCCTCACGTCTATTTTTCTAGTTTGAATTATAGCAGAATGGAAAAACAGGAAATGCTGTCCTTTATTAAGGGAAATTCAAAGTTGCACAACATGTGCTCATCCCTTGGGGGGCAAGGGATTGAAAAAAACACTAAAAATTTTTGTGTGAAAGGAAACGTCATTTTTTCACACCATTTGTGCATATTGTGAAAGGAAACGTCATGAATTAATAGATAAGCACATTAGGACAAACGCTGATATATCAATGTTTTCATGAAATAGTCCATCCATAAATGGAAAAGAATAAAAAAACTTGCACAGAAACGTGTGCAAGTTTGTGTGAGAGCAAACGTCATTTTTCTTCATTTTAGAACAAAAAGAGATAAATTTAGGCACTATTTTGTTTGGGCTTTTCACTTTTGCTGAATTTTTGTTGGTGATTTAGGGGTGTAAAAGGTTGGTTGATTAAAATGTTTGGAAAAATCTCAATTCAAAAAAGGAGAATTGTGCACATTGTGAAAGGAAACGTCAAACCTGAAAAAGTTGCACAGCTTATTATGGCTGAGGCTAGATGCAAGAAAGAGCCGAGCTTAGGGGAGGTTGTTAACGGATATAAACTTGCATCCCCTTATCATTGTGCACATTGTGAGAGCAAACGCCCATTGAAGGAAAAGTTGCAATCTTATATAATGCTGTGCATATTGTGAAAGGAAACGTCATGCTTTAATCATTTAGGGAGGAGGTTATCCCCGGTATATCAACAATCTAATGAAAAAAGCCATTTATAATCGAACTAAAATCGTAAAACTTGCACAATAACGTGTGAAAGGAAACGTCAATTCCCTTTTATTTGACCAGAGGGGATTCCTTATGCAAGGCTTTAGGTAAAGAACCTATATTTTAATAGAAGTTCAATAATCAGGCTTGTGCACATTGTGAGAGGAAACGTCAAAGGAAAGATAAGTAGCAATTTTATGGAGAGTATCCAATCTGCTGCTTTTTTGATTTATTTTTATCAGTTGCATTCCCAATGGTGAAGCGTCGCAAGCCTAACCTTCTTAGAGCCTTTCCGGCAGGAAGCCAAGAAGGCAGCCAATAGATCAACGGGCACCACACTTTATACTTTCGGACGCTAGCGCAATTTAAAAAACTAAGTGCCCAACTTGCGCAGGAGCGATTGTTTATGCGTTTTTTCATTCTGCTTGCAAATGGGTAAAAGCATCCCCTTTGGTGAACTGATGCGCTTCGCAAGTTTAAAGGGGAAATATTGCAAGTGAACAAAAAAGAAGTTTTTTGTGCACATTGTGAAAGGAAACGTCAAAATAAAAAAAGTTGCACGTTTAAACCGTGTGTTGACAAAAGCAACAATGCTCACTCATAATTACCATATTACTAGATTAGAAGGGAACCTAGATGGATTTTTTAGTAGGAGTTAAAGAGGTGGGGGAAATTCTCGGATGGGATCGGAGAAAGGTCTCCACCTATCAGCTGCGTGGCGTGCTTCCTAAACCAGTGGTCCATTTATACAGTGGTCCCATATGGTTTCGAAAACAAATCGAATTTTTTAAGGATGGGAAAGAATTTGGTGTCAGGACTTATTATATAAAAGATGAGATGGTCTATGAATGTATGCGTAATCAACCTTTCAAAGATACAATCTATTCACCTATGGACATTAAAGAACAGATGGGAAATTATATTCTTTATCAGGAAAAGGACATTCAACAGTTGAAAAATGCCATCTTAGAAAAAAATCCGATCGTTCAGTTCCTTTCTTTTGAGTCCGTTAGCTTTCTGCACGATTTGGGTATTTTGGAAACCGTTATTTTTCAAGATTACATCCAACAGTACTCATTTGAGGACATAGAGTCGACAAAAGAAGGGTGGGTTAAAGAGTAATGTTACAACCCCTGCAAACGAAATTTTTGAATGTCATGAAAACGATTTTCCCGGATTTTCCTCAACTCTTTGTCGATTGGAATATGGATATCAACCATCTTATGTCCGGTCAAGATGATTACCAGCCTAGCCAAACATTAAAAGCATTTTTTGTGATTTTGGATAGCTTGGTGAAAAATTATGGATTGAAGTTCGAGGAAATGGAACAATGGGTTGATGATTACATAGAAGAAATTAGAGATTTTGTCCTTCCATACATACAGATTATAGGAGAAGAGAATTCAGCACATTCCCCAAAGTCAAACAACAGGGAAGTGATAAATGCCTTGTTGAATCAAAATTTTGCTGAGTCCGGTTCGGCCTTATTATTTCATAAATTAAGGGAGACCATCAGTAAAAATGAATTCGACATTACGACTGATATTCCTACTGCGAGGATTGCGGAGAGGGCTTTAGAAGCGACGGCTCAAGTGAGGGCAGAAAATGATTATCTGATGATGAAATCCAATGTAGCCATCGAACAATGGAAAAATCTCACCTCTCAAGCCATCACGTCGATGGACGACTTAACCGCAGATATTTTTGATATTGTCTCGATTCTTTGGATGCAACAGGCTACTCATAAGGACCAAATGATTCATTTTCATACGGATGATGCTTTGAATCTAAGGAGATTGCAAGGTCGGAAAGAAGATTTAGACGGATATCAAATGTCTTATCGAAAAAAAGAACGTGATGATATCATGAAAAGGTTGGCCGCTCTCACAACGATATGGATAAGAATTGAAAAAGAGAATTTGAGGTTCATTAATGAGGACCAGGGAGATTTTGAAGAACTTGGACAAGTCCAGTTTAATCCCTTGTTTTTGGTGGATAGCGTGACGGTAGCCTATCGGGGGGATAACCCGATTGGTATTTATGAATGCAGCATTCGACCAGGGGAAATGCTCGCAAACTTTTTATACGGTTCCCAAAGGAGCAGTGGGCTGCTTGCATTAAAGACGCTAGAATACCATCCAATTAAACAAAAGTACCATAAACGGTTATCCAGGTACCTGTCCTGGCAGTGGAGGATTCGCCAGAAGAGTGCAGATTATCTCAGGGCTTATCATATTGGGGGAGACAAAGGGCTTTTAAAAGTCATGGATTTGGACGTGAATCCGCGATACGGTTCAAGGATTAGAGAACAATTTGAGGAAATATTGGACACCCTGCAACAGGATGGAATCATTAAAGGGTGGAGCTATAAGGAAAAAAACCTAGAGAAACAAATTGAGCAGGAGAGAAATTGGTTCGCGAATACTTGGTTGAGGGCACGTGTCCAAATCATCCCACCTACTGAAATCACGGGAATGGGAGATGACCAGGACTTATTATTGATCGAGGATCAGCACAATTTTCTAACTATGTTGAAGGGGATGACGGACAGGGAGACTGGTGCAACCAAGGAGATGGTTGAAGAAAAGCAAGTTTCTCCTGAAACGATAAATAAGGAAAGAACGGATCGGGGATTAAGCATTTTTGAGGCGGCTAAGGAAATGGGAATCTCCCATAGTACCTTGTCCAGGTATGAAAGGAATCTAATTAAACGCCCATATACAGTTAGTTTAGAAAAGATGAAAGAGTGGTTAAATGCAAAATAAGCATCAAAAAGGTGCTTATTTTTTTTGAGAATTTTCTAACATATCATGCGGAGCATCACCTCAAGAAATAAAGATAAAGGCATTTTATTTTGCACTGATATAAATCATGCAGGGTGTATGAAGGATCTGTTATTTCGCTTGTGAAAAAATGGCATTGAATGTTTATGGTGAAATGTGTGTTTCAAGGGATGATTTTAAATAATTTAAACAAGAATCAATAGAACGTTTATAGTTTATTGAACAAGCAAAAAAGGTTCAGGACATTAAAATTTTTTGTGATTGAAGCAGAGAGCAAGGATCGCTGGTGAAAGTGCTATTGGTGACTAGGTTGCCTTGCTCGGAATATACTATTCCCGCAAAAGGTTAATGTTACATAGCAGCAACAAACTGTGAAAAGATAGAAGAGAGGTTATTGGTTTAACGAAGGGGGCTAGTGCAGAACACCAAAAAACATAGGTAATGAGCTTGGAGAAACTTATACAAGTTCATACCTATGCGAATTGCATTGTGAATGCATTAGTTCATATTTTGAAATTTAGTCTGAGATTAATCGATTTTCCCCTTCAAATGTTTTCCCTAGCCTTTCGGATATATTCTATTCGGTTTCATCATCAAGCAGGCGCAGGATATTTTCTATGACGCCCGCATGATCACCTTTTCGAAATTTATCAATAAAGTCTATATAAAGAAGCTCAAATACTTTCTCAAGTGTGTAGCCATGTTCAGGCTGAACTTCCTCCATATCGGCAAGCAACACCTCTCCACGCAAGGCGAATTTCCTTCTCATGCGTAAATTCAATGTTTTCATTTCTTGATTCTTATCTATATGGATTAATTTAAAGGTAGATTCACCATACTTTTCAAGTCTTGAATTTTTATCAGCATATTTATCCAATGAGGTGAGCAATCGGAATAAGGCCCTTGAATCTGGATTTTTTTTCGCAAAAAGTAAGAAGTCATTATATAAAAGATTCATTAAGTCGTTTTGTTCGAAATGCATGTCTGATAGGTCTTGAATATCTTCACAGAAAACTTCTGCTCTTAAAAATAGATTCAAGGGAACTTCTATACTCAGTATGACAGTTGAAGATTTATTTGCTTTATGGAGAAGTTTTCCGATAAAGTTTGATGATCCGATCAAAGATAGTTCTTCATCTATAAGA
Source organism: Bacillus sp. ISL-78 (assembly GCF_018613455.1). NCBI lineage: Bacteria > Bacillati > Bacillota > Bacilli > Caryophanales > Bacillaceae > Bacillus > Bacillus sp. ISL-78. The sequence continues at coordinate 48,546 of NZ_JAGGQC010000045.1, read as the reverse complement.
TTGACTTGGCTATATTTCCCCATCGGTTACGCCCCCTAGTTGTTTTTTATTGTATGCTTCTACAAATATTCGATGAGCTGCTTTTCGAACGCTACATTTCCAAACGGCCGCATAATCGCCTATTTTTTGATAAGTTTCATGATTTACTTTGCAATGAACTGTGTAATTTTGGTCTGTATAGGTGACGTCAGGATAAACGAGCACCTCTTCAAGTCCAAATAACAGTATTTCCGTTCCCAAGGCTGTTTTAGAGCCATTCCAGTATCGTCGGGATTCCCTTCTTAATATTATGTCCACGCGTTCGTCTACGGGAATTTTTATGTCATGCAGCTTATCCGAACGAACTTTTCTTTTTTGTGGTTCAATCATTTTTTTTTTAGAAGAAGAGAGAACTGGATTTAAATGGTTAACCTTTCCCATTTGTTATTCCCCTTTCAAAATCGTCTTTTTCTTTGGGTTGGTTGGTCAGTTGGTTACGTCGTTATGCAATCCCAAGAGTGAAGGGAGGTATATTTGCTATGAATTGTGGCAAGGCTTTTTTTAAGTGAGGTGATACGAAATGAGTAAAAATATATCAAAAGAACTGGCTGAAAAGCTTGCTAATAAGGCATCCACGTTACATTACGTAAAGAGCACAAATGAATCTAAAAAAAAATAATTAACCCAAAATAATCTTAATTCCACCCTGTTCAGTGATTTTAAATGGAGCTAGATTCTGTTTTTTTATATAGTTTTGATCTTTCCAGTAACCATCTTCATCCTGCCCCCAATCCGGGCAGGGGAGAGGGACGTCAGCAATTTTATGTTTTTGGAGGATAGTTTTATACTCTTTTGAATGTGCGGCGACAAATAAGGCTAAACGGATAATTTGATTTCGATCTAGATCGGTCGCTTTATAAACATTCTCTATATAATTTTTATAAGCATCGGGGTATCTTACGGTAGGTCTATACACCATTTTCCTGCCTCCCTTTTACCAATAGTATATGGACGTCCTCTGGTTAAAATGCCATTTGGTCATATATCATCGGACAAGAAAATTAGTTTGATCTGGAAATAATTAAACTAGTTTAGTCTAAACTGGTATTTGGAATTGTACAATAGACTAGATTAGATTAGATTATTATAAAGTTATGAGGTTTTTTCTTGTAATAGCCAAAGTATGGATTTCAATGGACGAGAAACGGACTAGTTTTCTTTAAATCAAAGTACTTTTGTTTCGACAATATAGTTGCTTGAGCACCTTCTAACCCCAAAAACTCCGTAGTTTAGTTTCAGACCCAATTTTCTATCCTATACAGAATTTAACATCCCCCAAAACTAACTGCTCCCTATTCGTACATAGTAGGATTTATTGTTAAAAAATATTAAATATATCCAATTTATTAAAAGGGGATTCTTTAATTTTATTAATGAAATTACCAGGGGTCCTTCTGTTATCAGGAAAAAGTTAACATAGTCATAAAGCTTGTAAGGTATATATTGCGAATTTTGTAAGGGTGGTTCTAAGCAAATACCTAGTTTAATTAATTTTGAAAAGAGCGAATAATGAAAAAAGTTTATTATTTTAGTTATTTTATAGACAAATATCAGTACGAAAAATGTGATCAAAGCAGTTATTGGAAACATTGTTAAAAAAGTTTTATATGTTACAACTGTTAAAGTTGCGGACCGCTTTTTTAGTATTCTATTTATGTTCCATGTGACATCTATCCAAAATAAGAGCATCCCTTCAAATAAAAGATGATTTAATTTTAAACGTACCAAACCCCTATATGGTTAAATCCAAGTTTTTAATTACAAAAATAAGTATTTAAAACATTATTATCCATTTAATATTGACACGTTCCAATAAAGTGTTAAAATTCTATTTAAGAAAGCGTTAACAATTTGGCGTTTCGATGTTAAAAGTATAATTTAATTATTTCTATGGTGGATTTTTTTTAGTACGTACCTGATAAGGTTCTGAATAGACAAAATAGGAATCTATGCTTATGAACATAGAATTAATTATTAATGGTAACTACTCCAATAAATACTTTATTCAAGAAACGAATGCGATTATTGTAGCTTTCTGTTTAGCATTGGGCAATTATTTTTAGAACTATAGGTGTTGAAAAGGGGGGAATAGGTATCTAAATTTGGAAATGAGCCGACACATTGAACTCAATTTTTGCTTTCTAATAATTCGGTAATTGGGAAGTGGAATGTCTTCACTTATATTCATAAAAGATAACTAAAGGGCTCATTCCTTATACGAGTATGAAGTAATTTTAGGTACAGTACTAAGCGGTTAGATTTTAGCCAGAGTGTTCCGTGAACGGCGTGCACTAACAGGGGTAAACTTCATGCTAGGAAAATAATTGTTTACCTAATTATTAGATCAAAATAAATTTTTAGTTGGCTATATTGCTTAGTTGCAATTAGATTCTTTATTTATAAGACCGTTTGTTAAGATGATTTCTAGTTCTGGCTTTGGTACCCAAAAGGCTATACGAAAAGCTGCGGATTAATTGCCTATCTTATTGGAGCAACATTCGCGATAGGGGCGATAGGTTATATTGATAATTAGTATGAGGATGAAGGTCTTACTTATATTCTTGTAATTTGTTTACTCGCTACTTTTTTCTTCGCTTTAACTTGGAAAATTAAGCTTGCTTAAAATCTATCTAGAATATTAGCATTCATTTAGGGAGAACTCGGGATTAAAAGAGTGAATATTCAGACTTAATATGTCTTAACTCGTTGGACATCTGACTTTATCATAAAAAAATTAATTCTTAATTTATTTGGATTTAATCTCTGAAAGTTCATCGGATGTTTATCTCTAAAGTGTAGTGCTGGAGAAAAAGACGGAGAAGTGATATCAAAATGTGACTTAGAATCGAAATCATTCTGTTCATGTTACATTTCTAAAAAGTTTAAGTTAATGTCTAATGAAAAAACTTAAATTAAAATTTTGGAGGTCGTTATGAAAAAAAAGAAAAAGTTCTTAGGTATGGGTACAGTTTTGATGGTGTTCTTTTCATTAACCGCATGCAGTAGCCAATCCGAAACAAAAGCGCAGCCCGCACCTCAAAAAGAAATGAACGAAGAAAGGTATGGAGAAGAATCTGTCATGGCTGTTTTATGGTATCAGAATTCAGGGGAAGCAGAAGCGTTGTACTACCAAGGGTATAGTCTCGGTAAAGTGAAACTGGATGAGGTTTTGGAGAAAGAGGTAAGTCAAAATCCAGCTATAGTACTTGATTTGGATGAAACAGTGGTGGATAACAGCCCATGGCACGCGTTAGTGGTTAAAACAGGGAAGGGATACCCGTATAAAAGGGATGAATGGGTAAAGAACGCAAGTGCAAAAGCACTTCCAGGAGCAGTGGATTTCCTAAATTATGCAAATGAAAAAGGAGTGGAGATTTACTATATTTCTAACCGGAAATCTAATCGACTAGACCGAACGATTAAAAATCTAAAGATGATTGGAGCTCCACAAGCAACTAAGGAACATGTATTACTGAGTGAACCCAATAAAGAAGGAAAGGAATCCCGAGTTCAACGGGTTGACCAGTCGCATGACATTTTGTTGTTCTTCGGTGATAATTTATCAGATTTTCCTGGTTTCAAGGGGAAGTCTCTAGAGGAGAGAAATAAAATAGTGAATGAAGAGAAAGACAAATTTGGTAGTAAATTTGTTATTTTTCCAAATCCGATGTATGGAGACTGGGAAGATGTACTGTATGACTTCAAGGACAAAACAAATCAACAGAAAGTGCAAATACGCAAAGAGAATTTGCAATATTTCGTGAAGTGAACCAAAACATAAAAATGAATTAGAATTATTGAGACCCAAGGCTTCTTACATTTTCTAATTAGCGGACGTACAGACATGTTCCAAACCACTTCCCGTTTTTTAGTGTGAAGGGAACAGGTAGGGGAGGTAGTTTTTTTGAGTTTTTTTAGTATTGATAGAATTAAAGATTCTAATATTTCTATTGAATTTCAACGCAAAAACTGGTTGAAGCAGTTTTTGAAAGCGTTCTTAGTTGTTTTTTTTTCCTATATGGCAATGTATCTAATACGAAATAATTTTAAGGCTGCTCAACCTTTATTAAAATCGCAATTAGGTTTTTCAACAAGCGAATTAGGATACATTGGTTTGGTTTTTTCCATAACCTATGGTATTGGTAAAACTTTATTAGGTTATTTTATTGATGGTAGAAATACTAAAAGAATTATTTCTTTTCTTTTAATTTTATCAGCTATTATGGTTTTAGGTATTGGTTTATCAATGAGTGCGGGAGGATCACCCATTGGGATAATTATGGTTTTGTGGGGAGTCAGTGGTTTATTTCAATCTACTGGAGGGCCTGCTTCATATTCAACCATTTCTCGATGGACGCCACTTGAAAAAAGAGGAAGTTTTCTTGGGTTTTGGAATACTTCACACAATATTGGTGGTGCAATTGCAGGAGTCATAGCTTTATGGGGAGCTAATGTATTTTTTAATGGACATGTAGTAGGCATGTTTATTTTTCCAGCAATCATAGCGTTGATTATAGGTATTTTCGGTTTATTTTTTGGTAAAGATGATCCTGAAGAATTAGGATGGAATCGTAGTGAAGAGATTTTTGATGAGCCTATTGAAGAAGAAAATATTGAATCTGAATCAATGTCAAAACGAGAAATTTTTGTAAAGTATGTTCTGAAAAATCCATGGATTTGGACTTTATGTGTGGCTAATGTATTTGTATACATTGTTCGCATAGGTATTGATAATTGGGCTCCGTTATATGTTACTGAGCATTTACATTTCAGTCCAGAGAGCGCTGTAAATACAATATTTTACTTTGAAATAGGGGCTCTTGTAGGTAGTTTACTTTGGGGTTATATTTCTGATTTATTAAAAGGTCGTCGAGCCTTGGTAGCAGTTTTTTGTTTATCTCTAACTGCTTTTGCTGTACTAGGCTACCGTTATGCCACAAGTGAACTGATGGTTAATGTTTCTCTTTTTGTTTTAGGTGTGTTAATATTTGGACCACAGCTTCTAATTGCTGTATCAATTGTTGGATTCGCTCCCAAAAAAGCAACAACAGTTACAAATGGATTAAGTGGAACATTTGGATATTTGTTTGGAGATTCAATAGCAAAAGTTGGATTAGCTAAAATTGCAGACCCTACCACAAGTGGCTTATCAATTGTTGGTTTGACATTACACGGTTGGAGCGATACTTTTATTGTCTTTTATGCCGCATTGTTCTTAGGTGTTATATCCTTATTAATTGTATCTTATGGTGAAGAAAAGAAAATTAGATTATTAGAAAACAAAAAGACTAAATTAAATACAAGTATAAAAAAATCGGTCTAATCTAAAATAGCACCTGAATCAATACACAAAAACAGCCTTTTTTCGAAAACTCAATCGGAGACAGGCTGTTTTTGTGTATTGGTTTACATATGATAATATTCGTTCATCGATAAGTGAACTCTGACTAAAATCAAAAATTCTTCTATAAATTATTTGACTGTGTTTGTTGATTTTGAACTCGAAAGAAATGATGCTTGGTTCTGAGTGCTTTTACATTAGAACGGTTTTTTTTTAAGGTTCAAAAAATTCATTTTCAGACAACCTCGAATTTATATAATCAATTGCTTCTTCACTTTTCATAATATTGTTAATAGCATTTTTGATCCCTAACCCAATAATTTTTTCAACTTTTCTTAAATTAAAATTTTGACCTGATTTAAAGGAAGATTCTCTAACACCTTTATAATCCATTTCATTTGCAAAATTTAACCAAGGATACTGTGTCATTATATTTTGATTGCTAAATACAAAATCATTTACAGAAGTACCGCCTAATAAAGTAATCTGCTCAGCGATTTCATTAGTATACACCCATTTGAAAAACTCTGTAACTTCGTTGTCCTTTTGACAAAATTTGGAAACCCCTAGTGATCCCCCTCCTAGTAATGGTTTATCACCTGGTACTGATGAGAAGCCAATTAAAGGAGAAATCGCACTATGTGCTATAGTTGAAAAAAGATTCATATAAACAATTATCATAGCTATATCACCTTTTGAAAATAGAGAAATAGACTCGTCCCACCACTTAGCTGATAAATTTTTCGCTATAATTAAATTATCCATATAATTTTGTAAAGCTTTACTTGCTATTTCTTTAGTTAGTGATAGTGTATTGTTATTTTGAACTATTCGTCCACCTTCAGCATAATAGCGTAATAAAAACTCTGACGCTATAATCTCTGTATTTCCTGTTGTAATACATGATCCGTGTGATAATGGAGATTCTGGATTTTTTGATTGAGAAAAAAATTCCGATATTAGATTAAACTCATTGAAACTAGAGGGCGTTTTTAATTCACGTTTATATTTTTCATAAAACATTCTTCGAACTTTTGTGTCTTCAAAAATATCTTTTCTATAAAAAAGCATTTGTATACTAGGATCAAATGGTATTGCATATGTTATGCCATTAACAAGAGAATATCTATCAATTAGGTCCTTTGGATAATTTGATAGTAAATCATTTATCTCTGTGTTTAAAGAATTTAAAGGCTTTAGTGTTTTTTTTGCAAACCATGATAAGCCCGCCATATCGAGTCTAATAATATCATAATGTTTGTGATTTTCAATATCTGATAAAATGTCATAAATTTCCTCAAAAGAATAAACAGCTAATCTAATTTCAATTCCTGTTGTTTTTTTAAAGTGAGGTATTATTTTTTTTAACGCATCAGTTGTAGGACTAGGGATAGTAAGAATATTAAGTGTTTTATCCGAAAATTGATTATTTATTCTTTTGATATCAAATAAAAAACCTTTATTCTCAACAATAATTGGTGAATAATCTTTTTCTTCATTAGATTCATTTTTAATAATGGTCTCTGCAATTTCTTTTCCGAGTAATTGATAATTCATATGATATTTGTATATTAAATCTTCAATAAGAAAGTCTGAATCGGATAAACTATATATTTCTGGACATTTACCTGTATTGCCTAGGAAGTGGGCATTCTTTATATATCGAGCCTTTTCAATATCAGTAGTGACAATAACATCTAATAAATCTCCAGCAAAAAAGTCAAAAGCATTCTTATACGCTGTTGAATGAGTAGCAGAAATAGTTAGAAATTTTAATTTCTTATTTCGTTTTGAAAGTTCACTCATAAATCCCTTTTTAAAATCAGTTGAGCAAGTATATTCAATTAAGTCAGTAAATATCCCTAGCTTTTGATATTTCTTTTCATTCAATTTTTTTGCAACTGACCTTCCAATTTTTTCAAAATCGAAACTTGCAAATTTTATTGAGTTTTTTACATTGCGATAAACAAAAATTATATTTTCATGATTAATATTTAATTGTTCATAATAATCATTTGCATTACTTAAACAGGAAACAGCTATGACTGCACAATCTCGATTAGCAGCAATTTCTTCAAGAATAGAATGTTCATTTTCTTTTTGATCATTTGTGGTATATAAAGTAGTGGAATATCCATATTTAAAAAAAGTATTCTCTATTGCGACATATAGTTTATTATACTGTTCAGAAGAAATATTAGGTAATATTAAAGAAACTGTTTTAGTACTACCTGCTCTTAATGATTTTGCACGAGCGTTTATTTGGTAACCCATTTTTTTTGCTACATCTTCTACAAGCTTGATTTTTTCTACACTTACATTTCCTCGGCCGTTTAGAACATTTGATACAGTACCATGTGACACTCCTGCAGCTTTAGCAATATCTTTTATAGTAGGCATTTTGTTAAATCCCCCTTTGTAATTAATTCTATTATAACAATGAAATAAAAGAAAATAATTACTGGTACTAATTTCATAGGTATTGAAGAATGTTTGTCAGTAAAAATGAGTGAAAATTAATGAGAACTGATATGGAAAAAACTGTCGATAAGATGGGGGAAGTATATGTCCAAGGGGAGGACTGACTCATTAAAACGTTAACTATCAAAAAACATATAGCTCAATCATTCAACAAGATGTATGATAGGTTATTTCACAAAGATACCCCTATTAATCCTTTTATTAGACGAACCTTCTGAATTACTTCAATATTATGGTTTGATGAAGTCTAAGGGAAATATTTTGAAAATACAACAAGATATGAAATGTACTTTAACCCATTTATAAATCGTATCTCCAGAAAAGCCATATTTGCTACTTAAATCTATTACAAATTGTCCGAGTGTTAAAAATCGAATCTACAATAGTGTCTTCTTGAATTCATTATTATATTTATTCTCCAGTATTCTTACGTTCCAAGACAATGCACTCACTCAAAATATATTGTAAGGCTGTCCATAAGACCTACTAACTCCAATACCTGCTGTATCTAGACTTTTATATGAGCTAATTCAAAAACAGTCTTCTCTGACGATTTTATGATAATGACTGGTGTATGCCTATAATTTTTCAAATCAATTAATTCAACCCTCTATCGATTTAGTGAAAGATTCCTTAACTCCGAAGGTATTAGCCGTAATACAGAAGGAATTTAAAATCTTTAAAAAGCTATGGGCCAATTTGAGAAAAAGTATCCAAACAGATCTTATCGAATTTATCTAGGAACGATGTTCTAATTTATTGTGGATAAAACGAGAAAAGAGACGGTAGCTGGGGTATCACCCTACAAGCTATGAAAGACCGAATTAGGAATAAGCTTATAACTTCTAATAGAAGCCGCTTCATTAAAACATCTATTAGTATAGTCAATAGATTAAGTAATAAATGAACTGCACCCCAATTGTTAGACACATCTAACAATTGGAATTGGCTATCAGTTAATGGAGAAGAGCTTATGAAGCTGTTTTTAAAGGATCATCTAAGCTTTATTATTCTTTATATCATAACATTTATTAGCTTACCCATTCTTATTCATCAACTAGATGGCATTGAAAATCATTATTCTTACTTTATTTTTTTAGCTACTACCTTACTAACCACTCTTCTTTTCTTTCGTTATATACGCCGCAAAAAGATGTACGCACATATGAGTGGAAAGGGCTTGGATACAGGCGATTTTCTGATCCACCAGCCCGGTGCTCCCATTGAAAAAGCTTATGCTACCCAAATGCGAACGATTCAGTCTTTTTTCTTTTCAAAGGATGACGAATATAAGGATTTTTTACAGGAACAGCAATTACTGATTTCTCATGCGGTTCACCAAATGAAGACACCGCTTTCGGTTATTCAATTGCTCATCCAATCTAATCAGTTGAAAGAACCAAGATTATTCCTTGAATGGCAAAAGGTACAAATGGAATGCAATAAGTTGAACTTTTCATTAAATCAATTATTAACCTATAGTCGTTCTACAAAAATACTAGCAGATCTAAAAATAGAATTATTTTCGTTAAAGGGCATAGTACAGGAAGTGATTAATGAGTTAAAGGACTATTTTATTGAAAATGAAATATACCCTAAAAGCAATGTGATGGATAATATATCGATCTATTCAGATCGTAAATGGTTAAAGGTGGTTATTTATCAGTTATTAAGTAATGCTGTCAAATATGGCGAGAAAGATTCCAGCGTGATGATTGAATATGAAAATGGAAAGTTACTCATTAAAAATAGAGGAGAAACGATTCCTGAAAGTGAAATATACCGCGTCTTTGAATTGTTTTATACAGGGGCGAAAGGCCGCACGAAAATTGAAGCAACCGGTATCGGGCTTTACTTAGTCAAGAAAATTCTTACTACATTAAATCATCCCAGCATGTTATATTCTGCTAATCATGAAACAACATTTACAATTGATTTTTCTAGAAGTATAGAAACGGCTGCCAAATAAGGCAGCCGTTTTGAATGTGGCAATTTTGTCATATTGCTGTCATGTTGAGAGATGTTCGAGAATAGGGCATTGTGTCTATACTAATTGTAACGAAAGAATACAAAGGAGTGAAGAACTAATGGCAAAGGTAATTTTAAATGTCAAGAAACTTCAAAAGGAATACACAGGAGAAATCACTTATAAAGTATTGAAGGGCATTGATTTTCATTTAAAAGAAAATGAATTTATTGCCGTTATGGGTCCATCAGGTAGTGGGAAAACAACCTTCCTTAATTGCATTTCCACAATCGATTGTCCTACCAATGGCTCTATTACAATCAATTCTAAAAATCCATATGAACTAAATGACGATGAACTAGCAAAGTTCCGTCGTAAGGAATTGGGTTTTGTCTTTCAAGATTATAACCTTGTTCATACATTAACAGTAGAAGAAAATATTTTATTACCATTGACGCTTGATTCTGTAAATGAAGAAGAAATGAATGCACGTTTGGCGGAAATTGTAAATTTTTTAGGGATTGGGGAGATATTAAAGAAGCGTACATTTGAAATTTCCGGTGGGCAGAAGCAACGTGTCGCAATCGCAAGAGCAGTTATCCATGGTCCCGGTTTACTATTAGCAGATGAGCCAACCGGAAATTTGGATTCTAAATCCGTCAATGGTGTTATGACATTGTTTGAATCAATTAACAAAACATTTAATACGGGTATTTTAATGGTGACCCATGATGCCTATGTTGCTAGTTTTGCACAGCGTGTCATCTTTATAAAAGACGGTATTCTTTATAATGAGATACACAGAGGTGAAAATAAACAGCAATTTTACCAAGAAATTATGGACACAATTACGTTTTTAGGTGGTGGACAGCATGAGTTTTAATCATATAGTCATTCAAAATGTTTTACGTGATAAATGGACGTATATTTCCTACTTTTTAAGTAGTGTCTTTTCCATTTTAGTCTTTTTTTTATTTTCCATTACAGCATTTCACCCATTGCTAAAGGAAATGGATACTGATAGCACACTTGGTATTACAATGATTCTCGCTAGCTTTATTGTGTACATTTTTTCATTTGTTTTTATCATCTATTCGCTATTCGCGTTTTTAAAGAAGAAGACAAAAAGCCTGGGTATTTTTTTGATCACTGGGGCATCCATGAAGCAAGTACGAAAGATGGTTTTTAGGGAAAATATGCTTATTGCCAGTGCAGCTATTGTAACAGCGATGGCGTTGGGGCTTTTAATCGCACCCTTATTTTTAATGGGTGCCAAAAAAGTGTTACAGGCGGAAAGCTTTGGAATGTACGTTCCAGTACAAGCTATTGGATTAACGGTATTTCTTTTTGTAATTTTATTCTTTGTCGTTTCAAAATTTATGACACGCTTTATTAACAAAGAAGAAGCTGTCCAGCTGTTAAAAGCAGATGTAACCCAGGATAAATTAATTATACCTGCTCCGAGGAAATTGATTTTATCGCTATCTGTGAGTGGCTCCCTATTACTAGCCCTAAAATGGAATATGAATTGGGTTGAATCAATTGGATTACTTTATTTTATCGCGCTGTTTATCAGCTTGCTACTTTCCATTTACTTTATTGTAACTCAAGGAATGTTGGTGGCGATTCTTCTATTACAAAAACGACCATCTTATTACCAAAAAACAAAGATGCTTTTTGTCTCCAACTTGAAGGCGAAAGGACGCTCACATGCGCATATCATTTATTTATTAACGGTATTACTGCTTGGGGTGTTTGTATGTACAAGTGTGCTCTATAGTTCTTATTATAACGTAAAAAAAAATACAGAAGAAGTATATCCTTATAGCTATCAATACATTTCACTCCCTGAAAATAAACTGGAAGATGAACAAAAAGATATCACGTTTATAGAAACGACCCTTGCTAAAGCAGGTGTATATAGGGCATACAATTCGGAATTTAGGACGGATGAGGATCAACGAATCGCCTTCATGTCCGTTTCGAGTTATAATTCGCTCGGCATGCATAAGGAACTAACACTAAAAGATAATGAGTATTATGTTGCAGCGGGTAATGAAGGTGTACTTCCGAATACGGAAACAATACACGAATACCCGTTTGCTAACCTTCGTTTTGCTGGACTAGAGAAACAAAATATTTTAACGACAGGTTTGCAGAATGTGTATTATATTGTCCCTGATGAAGTTTATAAAACAATCGATTATCCAGTATATAAAGTATTTGCATATGAGCTTGAAAATTGGACAGAGAAAATTGATGTTGCCAAAACGATTTCATCTAAGGTTCATTTAGACCCTAATGTTCATTTAATTGCTTCTAAAATTGAATTATATGATGCAGAAAAGTCAGTGAAGAGTATCATGTTCTTTATCGGATTTATGCTTAGTTTGATTTTTTTGAGTGCTACGATGAGCATTCTTTATTTTTACTTGCAATCAATACTTGAAGGGGAACAGGAAAAATATGCAGGTATTCGTAAAATTGGTCTATCTGTTAAAGAATTAGCTTCTGTTGTTAGGAGAGAGCTGGGCATTTTAATTTTTATCCCGTTTACATTTTCAACCCTCATTCTTTTTACTGCGATGTTCAGCTTGCGTAATTTTATATCAATGACATTTTATCAGATGACAGCTATTGGAGTAGGGGTATTTTTACTACTGTTTGTCATAAGCTTTTTCATCATTCAGAGAAGCTATTTAAACAAACTTGTGAAACAATCATGATTGGTCAAACGACAACTATGAAAGATTAGTCAAAGGTACTAAAGAAAGTTCAAATACAAGATAAAAGAATGCACGAGGAAGAGAAGATTAAAAATTTCACAATATATTCAATCCTTCTAATCCCTAGACTTAAAGGAAATCAAAGCGAAAGACTTTGAGTTGTTAGTACGATATATGTTTGACTATACTAAATCCGTACAACCGGGCAAGAAGGAGGATTACGAATGAAAACTATTAAATTTTTATTAACAGTTTTTAGTTGTTTAGCAGTTTTTATGTTAGTTAGTTGCGGTAAGGATAGTGCTATGTTTGAGAAAGACTATTATGTAAAAATTGGTGAGAATGAACAAACTCCTGATGATAACGGAGAATATGTTTATATTTTAAAAGGATTTGATAAAAGTGGAAAGGAAAAGGTTGTAACATTTTTTGTTGATAAGCCTTTTAAAAAAGGAACGATTGTACGTGTTCCTAGAAGTTATAATGGGCATACTGGGATTGCCGAAGAAATTAAAGTTAATGGGTTACCGCAAAATATTAAAAAGAAAGCAACGGAATCTGTATAGCTGTTCGACTATAGACTATGGAAGAGGGGGATTTCACCCCCTTTCCACACTTTTCTGAAGAAAGCAAACAGCTATAACCGATGGTAGACGATTTATTTGAAAATGGTAGAAGTGACAGACAATAAATAAGTGAGTGTATAATTAATTGTCCATTATTGTCATCTTCTCATATTTGAATAGCACATCACACTATATTTCGGGTAAATTCAATTTAAAAAAACCTTGAAAGGTCATAGCCAATCAAGGGAATTAAATAAAATTAAATCTCATTCGAGACCTTCAGTCCTTCAATAAAGGATTTGAAACTTTCTGCAACCTTATAGATATTTTCGTCTTGGCTTGATGGATCCGAATACCACCCTTGATCCCAGAAGTAGATTCCTTTCTCCTCATCATTATTTATTAATAGGATTTTACCTGCACACATATCACTACTACCTATTATGATGCAATTCGTATGTAAGTCTTTCTTATACTCCTCATGCCATTTCAGCAAATTAAGCTCTTTTTCTTTAACATCTATTCCGTATAATACTTTTAATGAAACAAGTGTGTCTAACGCATCGACATAAAACTTACCTTGTTGCACAGAGGTAGTACCTTCATTATTTTCAAGGAGAAATTGTTTATAATCGGGAGGGAATTCAAAATCAACATATCGCTCAAAGTTATTGATTGCTTCCTGTGTTGCTTTTTTATATCCAGTAATATTCATTTTATCACTCCAGTTCAAATTTCTATAAAACATTAAGATGAGCCATCTGTTTTATTTAGAAAGCCGGGTTCCTTCTAGTAACCTTGTTTCCTTAAATTGACAAAAAGTGACCGGGTATTTTGCCCGGCTTTTCTATAGTTATTTAATCTGTTGCATGCATTTCTTCTTTAATTAAGTGTTTTACATTTCAAGTTCATTAAAGTCAATTTGAGGTGGTTCTTTTTTGAAAAATCCTGTGGATAATGCCAAATACAAAATACCAAGAAAGGTCCAAAAAAGCCCAATTTTAATAGAAAACAAATCAAGGTTACTCCATAGATACAAAATAAAGAATAGACCAATTAAAGGGCCTATCAAGTTGCTTAGGGTAAATCCTAAAGTGCGTGACTCTTTAGACCTAAAGTAGTTTGTTATTACACATATATTCGCAAAAGAAAAGGAAGTGAAGGCACCAACATTAATAAGAGACGTTGCTGTACGTAAATCTAAGAAAAGAGCTGATAGAGCTAATAACCCAATTAATAGAATATTTGGAACTGGTGAGTTTAATTTGGGATGTAAATATCCAAAGAAACGTTTAGGTAGTACATCATCTCTTCCCATTGCATATAACAATCGGGAAGCACTTACTTGTGCTGCCAAACCAGAAGCAAATACTGAAAATAAGGCACCTGCTGTAAATAACGAGAGGAATAAGTTCCCTCCTATAGTAAAAGCTATTTCAGGGGATGCGCCTTCGATATTATTAAACACAGATACATCAGGGAAAAGAGACTGCATAAAGTAGGTAACAGTGAAGAAAAAGATCCCACCTATTGATGCAACTATTAATATAGCCCTAGGAATATTTTTTTTAGGATTAATCGTTTCTTCAGAAAGGGTAGTTATGGCATCAAACCCTATAAAGGATAAGGAAAGCAGAGCTGCTCCTGCGATTACCCCTGAAAATTCAAAATTGGCAGGAAATAGATTCGTTAGGGAAATGAAATGTTCAGGTCCATTTATAATAGAGCGAACATTAAAGTAAATGAAAATAACAACAACTAAAAATTGAAAAAGTACAAGCAATATATTGATAGACGCAGCGATTTCGACCCCAATGATATTTAAAATACTAATAATACCAATGAGACCAATAATCCATATCCAACCAGGGACTTCAGGCAATACTGCTGAAAGGTAAATTTTTATTAATAAGGCATTAATCATTGGAAGAGCTAAGTAAGCTATAAAAGTGACCCATCCAACCATAATACCTATATAAGGATTCAGAATATTTTTTGTGAAGGTGTAAATAGACCCCGACGTGGGATATTTTTTTACTAACTTTCCATAACTTAAAGCGGTAAAAAGTATTGCGGTAAAGACCACAATATAGGATGCAGGCACATGCCCTGAAGATACATCTGAGGCAATTCCAAAAGTGTCAAATACAGCAAATGGCGACATATACGCTATTCCTATTGCTATCAAATGAACTAACTTTAGCCTTCGTTGAAGTTGATTCGTATCATTCATAAACCCATTCCTTTCAAGTCTGCGTTGGTTCTGTTTGTGTTATGTCCTGATAATAAAAGATAGTAAATTCTACTTTCGTATCATAATTTAAAAGAGTTTGGATAGAAAAGAAAAAACTTGTTCTATCGCCACCAGTTCTGGCAAAGTCCTCTCTTTCTGATGATTCGAAATGTCCGGGTTGAATGGAAACGATTGCAACCTTGGAATATCATCTGGATGAATAACTTCTAAATGTTCCAATGATGGCATGAAGCTCCTCTACCGTTTGTTTCTGAGCGACTTCAAAAGCGTCTAATGCTAATCAGTTTGCTTCACCGCACACATAATGGAACCAGCTAGTCACCTCAATGTTCACTTTTATTAGTAGGGGGAACTGTCTTCAAGGATGCTTTCTCCTCAATTCGTACTCTTGATTAAACTGACGAAATCAATAAGTAACTTTTACAGTTTAAACTTGATATAGAGAAGGGGGGAGGGAATTCCGGATCCCCCCAGTTTCATCTTTAGTCCAAGTTCACCCAAACACTTTTCACTTCAGTATAATTATCTAGTGCATAGGATCCCATTTCGCGCCCGAATCCTGATTCTTTATATCCTCCAAAAGGAGCAGCTGAATTGGTGATATTATAGCAATTCACCCATACAGTTCCTGCTTTTAATTTTCTGGATATCTTGTGAGCGTTTTTTAGATTTTCAGTCCAGAGTCCTGCTGCCAAGCCATATTGACTAGAATTGGCACGTTTGACAACCTCATCTATACTGCTATACGGCATTGCTACTACAACAGGTCCGAATATTTCTTCTTTAGCAATTGTCATTTCATCTCCAACATCTGCAAATACTGCAGGTGAAACAAAGTAGCCTTTTTCTGACCTTTCTCCTCCAACTAATAGGGTGGCACCTTCTTCAATGCCCTTTTTTATATAAGAAGTTACAGTTTCTTGCTGTCTCTCTGAAACTAGTGGTCCCATTTCTGTAGTTTCGTTTAATCCATTACCTAATTTTACCTCTTTAGCATAATCTACTAATCTCTCAACGACTTCATTATATAGATGATCTGGAATAAACACTCTTGAACCAGCGCAGCATACTTGTCCTTGGTTAACCATTATTCCAGAAAACACGCCTGGAATAGCTTTATCTAGATCGGCATCAGGTAATATGATATTCGGCGATTTTCCTCCAAGCTCTAATGTTACTCGCTTCATGGTGTTTGCCGCCTCTTTCATGATTACCCGACCGACAGGCGTTGACCCAGTAAAAGCAATTTTGTTCACTTTTGGATGTTTCACAAGAGCGTCACCAGCTGTTTTCCCAAAACCATTAATAATATTGATTACTCCTTTAGGAAATCCAGCTTCTTCTATAAGAGTAGCCAAGTATAAAGCAGATAAAGGTGTTTGTTCTGCTGGTTTCAATATAATTGTACAACCTGTTGCCAGGGCAGGAGCTATTTTCCATAAGGCCATCATGAAAGGGAAGTTCCAAGGGATAATTTGTCCGACCACACCAACTGGCTCATGCTCAGTATAATTGAGATATGAGTGTGAAATGGGGATTGTTTGGCCGGTCATTTTAGTAGTCCAGCCAGCATAATATCTGAGAGTTTCAATAGCATTAGGTATATCGCCATTTTTCAACTCGTTAATAGATTTACCATTGTCTAAGGTATCCAGTTGTGCGATAACATCAATATCACGCTCTATTAGATCGGCTAATTTATGCATTAGTCGAGATCTATCATAGGAACTCATTTCAGGCCAAATGCCCTCTTCAAAAGCACTAGAGGCAGCTTCAACCGCCGCATCGACATCCTTTTCACCAGCCTCATGAATGGTGGCTAATACTTCTCCTGTTGCTGGATTTATGGTTTTAAACGTGTTGCCTTCTATGGATTCTTCCCATTCACCATTAATATATAATTTTTTTTTTGTTTCTTTTAAAAATTCTAATGTTTTTGGGTGTAATTTCAACGCATAATCAATCACAAATATACCTCCTATTCAACTTTTGTATCTCTTGCTATTCTGAGTTTCTATTAGGTATTCTCCTAAATTTTTTTTGAAAAGGCGGTTAGTGAGTCATCTACAATACTAATGATCCGTTCCAGTTCATCCTTATTAATAATAAGTGGAGGGGCAATAGCTACAATATTCATACCTGGTTCAAAGTCAAATGGTCTAATTAGTAAACCTCTTTGATAACACTCATCTACAAGGGTAACTGATGCCTTTACAGTGTCATTAAAAGGAGTATCTGTATCAGGGTCCGCCATTAAATCAAACCCAGCTAGTAGGCCCTTGACTCTTCCTTTTGCAAAGAAATGATACTTATCTTCTAAGTAGCGAATCCCTCTTTCTAATTCTTGTCCCATTAAGCTTGCATTTTCAACAAGACCATCCCGTTCTAGAATTTCAATATTTTTCAACCCGACTGCACAAGCAGTTGGATGACCGCTATACGTGAATCCATGTGCTAACATACCATCATACTCTGTAATCGCATCTCTAATCTTTTCTCTCATTACTACGCCGCCAAGTTGAGCGTACCCACTTGTTATACCTTTTGCAATCGACATGAAGTCAGGAACAATATCCCAGTGATCGACACCAAACATTTTTCCGGTTCGTCCAAAGCCACAGATTACTTCGTCAGCAATTAAGTGAATATCGAATTCATCACAAAGATCTCTTACGGCTTTCAGATATCCTTCAGGAGGAAGGTGAACTCCACCAGCACCTTGAATAGGCTCTAAAATTACTGCGGCAATTTTATCTTTACCCTCTTTTTCAATGATGCTTCTAATACATCCTTCATATTCAGGATGACTTTTATTCCCCAGTTCACAGTCCGTAAGGTGTGCTTTAGCGTTTACAATATCGGGATCAGTTGAGCCAGAAAATTCCCGGTAAACATCTATTCCTGTTGCTCTTTGTGCAGAGACGGTTACGCCGTGGTACCCTCTTTTTAATGAAATAATCTTTCTTTTTTCTGTATATCCTTGTAACTGCCAATAAAATCTTGATAACTTGAAAACTGTGTCATTTGACTCTGAACCGCCAGAGGTAAAGAAAACGGTATTTAAATCTCCTGGTGTTAAAGATGCTATTTTTGCAGCTAAACGGACTGTTGGGTCAGTGGCGTAACCATAAAATGTTGTAGAATAAGCAATATCTCTCATTTGTTGATAAGAAGCATCAGCTAGTTCTTTATTTCCATGTCCTAGGTTTACATTCCATAATGTAGACACACCATCAATATACGTTTTGCCCTTCATGTCATGGAGATGGATACCTTCTCCTCCTGTGAAAATAATCTTCGGACCAAATTGGGCCTGAGTTTTAGGGTTGGTAGAAGGGTGAAGAAGATGTTTACGGTCTAATGCTGACAATTCCGCAGCTAGTAATTCGTTATTATTTTTTTGACTAAGTTTACTTTGATTCATATTAATCACTCCTAAAAGAATTTATTGTACAAAACGAGACACTTAATTGTTTGCTAGTTTTTCGATGACATAAAGAAGGACATTTGCTCCTCTTTCTATGTCATCATCTAAAGTAAGTTCTTCTTCATTATGGCTAATACCATTAATACTTGGTAGAAAAATCATCCCAGTATCAGCTAGTTTGTTTATATATTTAGCATCATGCCCGGGACCACTAAATAATCTTATAGATGAGTACCCCCACTTGTCAGCTGCTTCATGTATTACATCGGTAACAATTGGCGAAAATACAACAGCATCAGAGTGCCAGTCTGTAGTGATTGTTACATCCACGTTATACATTAATGCAATAGTTCCTAACTTTTCTTTTAACCATTCAATTGAGTAGGACCTAATTTCGTCATCCTTGTGTCGGATATCAATCATAAATTCTACTTGGCCGGGTATTACATTCGTAATATTTGGTTTGACAGCTAGCTTGCCTACAGTTGTTTTCAAGCCTTCAATTTCTTTGGATATCTCGTTCACCGTTGAAATCATTTTGGATGCAGGAACAAGGGCATCTTTTCGGTTTTTCATTGGTGTAGGACCAGCATGATTTGTCTCACCTGTTACAGTAACATTCAGCCAGCTCATACCTTGTATGCCTTCAACAATTCCAATTGACTTATTTTCATTTTCTAAAATAGGTCCTTGCTCCACGTGAAGTTCAATAAAATTTTTTACGTTTCTTAATCGATGATTTTCATCGCCCATGTAATCAATACCTTTTAATGCTTCTTGGAATGATACACCGTCACAGTCCTTCGAGTTGTATATGAAGTCTTTTCGAAATTCCTTTGCAACACCCCCAGATCCAAGCATCGGTGGTGTAAAACGTGCACCCTCTTCATTTGTAAAGTTAATAATTTCAATAGGGTAATCAGTTTCAATATTATTTTCATTAAGTACTCTAATGACTTCTAAGGCAGTCAAAACCCCAAGAATCCCATCGAAACGTCCACCACAGGGTTGGGTATCTAAGTGAGAACCAACAGCAATAACTGGACCATCATTTAGTTTACCCTTTCTTCTCCCGTAGATATTTCCAAAGTCGTCGACCCTGACATCTAAACTTTCTTCATGTAACCATTTTACAAATAAGTTTCGCATGGTTTGATCTTCTTCCGATAAGGCAAGACGATTTAGACCACCATTTTCAGTAGCGCCAATGGAAGAGCTAATTTCGAGTGTTTCAAGTAAACGACTCCTATTAACTCCAGGCAGTAATGACTTCATTTTTTTCCTCCTCACTAGCATATATGCAAGCTATCTTAAAATTTAATGCAAGTATCATGCCAACATGATAAAGGGCATAAAACATAATAAAAAACACACTACTAATCTGAAAATTTATAATATATAATCAAATTTGAGTCGATTACGGAGCGTAAAAGAACCGAAAACGACTCGAAGTGATTGATTTTTCAAGGAGGTCGTTTTTATGGGTACCAAGTTTTTTGAGGATAAGCATTTTCATCACATTTTTAACCATTTGAAAGACGGAATTTTTATAGCTGATAGTAAAGGAGTGGCTCTATGGGTGAATGATACCAGTACGAAACAGATGGGTGCACCTCGCTCTAAAATAATAGGAAGAAGTGTAATTGATTTGGAGAAAGCTGGATTGTTTAATCCATCTATAACGATAGATGTATTAGAAAGGAAAGAGTCTGTTACAAAAGTTCAAACATCAAAAGGACGGCAGTACCTAGCTACGGGATATTTAGTAAGAATACAAGAAGATAACACCGAATACATACTGGTACAAGTAAAAGACATTACAGAAACAGTCAAAGATTCTTTCAAACTAGAAAAAGCTGAAGCACTCCTTCAAAAATATTGGGATGAACTTCAACAAATGAAGCTTAATCATAATGAAGGTGGAAAAAAGCAATTAGTCATTGGTAATAGTAAGAAACATAAAGAGATGTTTGAATTAATAGGTAGTGTTGCTTCGGTAGATGTAACAGTACTGCTACATGGGGAGACTGGTGTAGGGAAAAGTATGGTTGCTGAGGAAATTCATAAAAAAGGATATCGATCTGATAAGCCTTTTGTTCAGATTAATTGTAGTGCAATACCAGAAGCGCTATTGGAGTCAGAGTTATTTGGTTATAAAAAAGGAGCATTCACAGGGGCTAATAGCGGTGGGAAAATCGGGTTGGTAGAAAAGGCAAAGGGGGGAACTCTTTTTTTAGATGAAATTGGAGAACTCCCATTGAATCTTCAACCAAAACTTCTTCAATTATTGCAAAACAAATCATTTATTCCCATTGGTTCAACGGATTTAAAAGAGGTAGATATTCGTATCATAACTGCTACAAATCAAGACCTCTTACAAATGGTACATGAAAAACGATTTCGAGAAGATTTATATTACCGGCTAAATGTTGTTGCTATACAAATACCAGCATTAAGAGAGAGGAAAGAAGATATTCTTCCATTGATTTTCAATTACTTTGACTTATTTAAAGCAAAGTATAAAAAAACCTCTACCTTAAGCAATGAGTTACTTGATTCCCTACAAAATTACAGTTGGCCTGGAAATATTCGCGAGCTGGAAAATATGATGGAGAGATTAGTGGTTACTGCAAAGTCAAATGTTATCGAAAAAACAGCACTATCCAATAAAGTATTAGAGGAAATTCAGCATAAAGAAAGTTCTAATATTAGTTTAAATGGTCAAAGTCTTCCAACATATTTAGAGCAAGTTGAGCAAAGAGCCATAATGGAAGCGAAAAAGGAACATAAATCAACAAGGAAGGCAGCTCAATCATTAGGAATAACACAGTCTTCTTTCATGAGAAGGTTAAAAAAATACAATCTATGAATACTTACTATAGTCAAGTCAATAATTATAAAGAGTAGAATTGAATCGATATCGAATCGAATTTATTAAAGATAGTATGAACGTTGCTTGGCTTTTAATAAACATGAATCTGTAAAACTGGGGAATAAGTCTTTTTTTACACTAAATTATAGGTTTTTTTAGAAAAATGATAAATGTGGTACGAAATTTGCATGTATTTAAGTGGAGTTTTAAATAGGGGGATGGAAAATGATACAAGATTTGCGCAACACACCTAAACAAGACGGTTTTAGAATGCCTGGTGAGTATGAAACACATAAGGGAACATGGATGCTTTGGCCTCTAAGAACTGATACTTGGAGAGCTGGAGCTAAACCAGCTCAAAGAGTATATGTCGAGGTTGCTAAAGCAATCTCGGAATTTGAGCCTGTAACCATGTGTGTGAGGGCAGAACAATTTGAAAATGCTCGTTCTCTTTTACCAAGCAATATTCGAATTGTTGAGATATCATCTAATGATGCCTGGATGCGTGATATTGGACCAACCTTTATAAAGAATGATAAGGGGGAAGTTCGAGGGATAGATTGGGGATTTAATGCTTGGGGAGGATTAGAAGGAGGACTATATTTCCCGTGGGATTTAGACCTCCATGTTAAACGAAAGGTGATGGAAATCGAACAAATAGATCGTTATGATGCCACGGATTTTATACTTGAAGGCGGAGCAATTGCCGTGGATGGTGAAGGGACATTGATAACAACAGAGCAATGTGTTTTAAATCCTAATAGAAATGGCAATCTAACAAGAGAAGAAGTTGAGGAGAAACTGATTCAATATTTAAATATTGATAAAGTCATTTGGTTAAAAGATGGCTTAGTAGGTGATGAAACAGATGGTCATGTGGATGAAGTTATGTTTTTCGTTCGGCCGGGTGAGGTAGCGATTAGCTGGACAGATGACCCAAGTCACCCACAATATGCTGTACTTCAGGATGCTTATAAACGTTTAGAAGAAGCAACTGACGCTAAAGGAAGAAAGTTGAAGATTAATAAAATACAATTACCAAACCAAATTACCTTAAGTGAAAAAGAAAGTCTTGAAGTTGATTATTCATGCCATAGCTTTGAACGTTCAACAAACGTAACCTTTATTTCAACTTATATTAATTGTTACCTATGTAATGGTGGAGTTATTTTACCGACATTTAATGACCCCCAAGATGAACATGCTATTGATGCATTCAAAAAAATGTTCCCGGATCGTAAAATAGTTACCGTTAACACTCGTGAAATTTCTGTTGGCGGTGGAAACATCCACTGTATAACGCAACAACAACCTTTACCTTAAAATAAATATTTGAATAATATCGAACTAAGAAGAGCTGAGTTTTTCCATAAATTCAGCTATTCTTTTTCTATTTTTGGATCAATAGTTAAACAGGTGCGTTTGTGTAGGCTAAAAAAAATGGTATGAATCTTGCTTGTATATTTATTTAGATTTAAATTCAATTTTTATAAAAGGGGAAGGTGTATAAGTTGAAGTTGTAAATAACAGGAGGATGTCCTTCCTTTTGAAAAGAAATCAAGGGGGATAATGAATTCTTCTAGTGAAGGAAAATGGACGATTGAAAAGGCTCTTGATTTACATAAAGCCACTTTGGTCATCGCCATGTCCTTATAATGGGGAAAATAACTCATAAAAGGGGGGAAATAAAATGAAAAGAAACAATACAGTTGTTCTAAATACAGTAATAGTAGGTTTATATAACGATAAAGAATTAGATAGAATGTTGAATCAATTATCAAATTACTACCAAGTTGACAAAAGAGATTTTATTGTAAGTAAGGTGAATCCAAATAGCAATTAATACCCCACCCACATGTAGCTTCTTAGAAGTATATGCATACTTGTATGAATATTTTCCGTATAGATGGCTGCCTGAAGTCGAAAGCGAGAGTCACTTACTAAATCTATGGCTTCCTCTACAGGATTGATTTTGTTAATAAAAACAATTGAATGACAGAGAGCTTAAACTAGTAATCTTTATCAATAATTAATAGAAAATTAGAAAAAATTAAAAGTTTAATAAGCGTTTATTTAAGTTGATTTTCCTCAATTACTTATCTAATTGGAGTCATATTTTTGATGATAGTTACTGTTTATATAAGGATTTATATATGCAGAAGCATACCGTCTCCGAGAGGGCGAGATTTTGAACTAATTAGGGATTTACATGAAAGGAGGCAATCCATTGGAGTTTGATATTCTTTCCGAAAATAAAGAAAACCAGGCTATTCATCATTATTGCTTATTGTCAAAAAATTATAAATATGATGTGACCATCGCATACTCGGCTCAGTTTTGCGGTAAAGCAATGGTCACATCAATTCAAAGCGGAAGAATGATCCTGCTGTGTGCCGATGATATTAATTTAGATCAGTACTGGGCCCCGAAGCTTGGCATTGAACAAGAAGATATTCCCGAATTTAAAGACTTTCTCAAGTTAATTTTACAATCTCAATTTCATGTTGAAGAATACTGATGGGAGGAATGTTGAACGATGTATATGTACTTTGATGTTATTCATAGCCCTTGTGATGGTATTGTTGAAGAAGTTTCAATAACCAAAAATTCAAGATTCTACGAATGGGAACAATTATTTCGTATTAAGGCGCCAGATGGAAGTGTGAAAGTCATCCATATCGGTGTCAGCGGTGAGGTAGAATCATTGGAGGTCCATGAGGGGGAACAAGTAGTAGCAGGGATGGTCCTGGCCTATTTTAAAGAAGATTTATTCGTGACCGGTAGCGATTAATATACAGCTAAAAGAAGATGAACAAAATCATCTTCTTTTTTCACCTTATTCAGATACTTCACTCTTTTTCTCTTGGATAAAAGCAATATAAATTTACATTTACATATTTAGAGATAATTGAGTTTGACTTAATTTTGTAATTGCTAAAGAAAAGATTTGACTACTCATTAGTAGGTTTTGGTTTATATATTATTTAATTAAAAAGGACTTTTTTAATTTGTTAAATCTCATTTTAATCGATTGTTCAAGCCTCAAATATACACCCTCGAAAATATATTAACCAACAACACTCTAAGTTGAAGAAAATGAGTAATGCTTTAAACAAATTAGTAAGGAATAGGTATATTCATCAAAATTGATTGTGATTTCAAACATTTCTATAACTTTTGGTATTGAATGGAAGTTAATTAGACATAAGGAATAGTTTGACTTTATTAAAGGGTCTTTTTATAATCACACTAACTACCGATAG
Source organism: Bacillus sp. ISL-78 (assembly GCF_018613455.1). Classification (NCBI taxonomy): domain Bacteria; kingdom Bacillati; phylum Bacillota; class Bacilli; order Caryophanales; family Bacillaceae; genus Bacillus; species Bacillus sp. ISL-78. The sequence continues at coordinate 23,611 of NZ_JAGGQC010000045.1, read as the reverse complement.
TTAATGGAGTTTGAGTAGTAAGATTTGTGGATCAATACGATTTTAGTTGTTCAAGTTTCTGAAGAAGGAAGTGATAGTAACAAACAGGAGAAGGTTTTCAATGCCTGTGATCGGCATGTCCCTTATTTCTTGAAATATAGTGACCCATGACTAAACAGTTTGTGAGGCTACTGCGACTATCAAATTTTCTTTTTTTTGGAAATATTGAAACAGGTGGTTATACCGATAATGATATTTCATTCATTGGCTCATGTTTTAAGAAAAAGGTAAACAGTTGTTAGGAGGACGAGAAAATGAACCATACAAAAAAAGTTGCTTTAATTACTGGGGCAGGCAGCGACTTTGGGCGTGACTGTAGTATGATACTATCACAAAACGGTTACAAGGTTGTGCTGGTGGATATTAATAAGGAAAAAGGCGAAGAAACGCTGAATTTGATAAGAGAAAAAGGCGGGGAGTCAATCTTTGTAAAGGCTAATGTTTCTATAGACGCAGATGTTAAAAACTATATAAGCGTGGCAAAGGATACGTATGGACAAATCGATTTATTTTTAAATAACGTGGGTATCATTCAGAAATATGATTTACTTCAGGATATTGAAGAAGACGAATTTGATCGCCTTGTTCGTGTTAATATTAAGGGTGTTTTTCTTGGATTGAAATATGTATTAAAAGTTATGGAAAGTCAGGGTAATGGGGTCATCATTAATACAACTTCGACTGCAGGAATACGTAGCAAACACATTATGAGTGTCTACTCAGCCACAAAACATGCTGCTGTAGGGCTAACTAAATCAGCAGCACTCGAATACGCCAAGAAAGGAATTCGAATATACGCTATTTGTCAAGGTAGTGTAGTAACTGGAATTACAGAAAGTATTATTAAATATTTTGAACAGCCTGGGACCCATATTCCTGAAGAACTTCCCGATATAAGGATTAGTCGATATGCAGACCCACAAGAAATAGCCAAAATGATTTTATTTTTGGCTTCAGAAGGTTCCAATTATATGACGGGTACCATTATTATGTAGACGGGATTTAACCTTGTAATATTGTTAAGTAATGGACATTTACTTAACAGGTTATGTATTTGGAGTATCATATACCATTCCTTAAATGCAAAAAGTTGGCGGGGATCCGTTATTAAATCGGGGGTATGGAAGGAACAACCCTTATACTTCCGCTAAAGGTGCACTACGTTCATTATCAAAGAGAAGTGTCCGCGTCAATTCTATTCATCCAGATATTATTGTTACTCCAATGATTGAAGAGACGAACAATCCAAACAATACTTTACAATTTTAACTTAACCACCCTCTAAGTAAGTCTACCTAAAATAAAAAAATTTCATTCATAAAATATTTGGTCGTGCAAAGAGTGTTTGAAAGGTGTGATTTTTTTACTTTTCTATGGTAATTGCAAAATAACACATAACGAATGACCTATTAATTACAATTTAAAAAAATATTATGAAACTTTAGGTTTTGGTGCAAAAACACCGTTAAAAATATATAGTGTATTTTCCTTTAATTTCTAACTTATGAAAGCTAAGTTAGCCTGTGCCCTTGGCATTTATTTTTTTTATTTTACTTACTATCAACATTAATAAGGGAAAAAAAAGTCCAAAGGGTAGAGAGTAAGATGTCCAAAATTCAGCTTGTTTATTAGATTCAACTATATTTTCATTAATCACAAGTGATAAAACTATGGTGATCATTCCCAGAGGGTAAGTTAGAAATCGATGGTTCTTTAGTTTAAACACTTGGGAAAGGCTTAAAATGGATGCATAAAAATAAATTGTTATCTTGAAATACATAGTAATGAACCAAATAATAGCCATAACTGCTTCTATTCGTTGGAAAAAGTCACCCACGTTTATTTTTCTCGCTAAAACGTAACTTACAAATTGATGTCTCTCTGTGGTCTCCGTCCCGAGAACCAAAATACTTAAAGATGTAACCAGTATTAAAACGATTCCACCGATTAAAGTTCCAAACAGAAAAGATTTTTTTGCTTCTTTTGTTTGGTTGACATAAGGAAATAACATTAACAATAACACTAGTTGTAAGTAAGGAGTGCCAAGGGAATGGAAAGCAACTCTTATTACAGGTTTCATACCTTCTCCAAGTACAGGCTGTATATGTTGAAACTCAATTTGATTTGACAGGGAAATAATAAAAATCAGAACAAGCATCACGACCAAAGGGAAAAAAACCTCTGATGCTCGTGAAAAGGGTTCAATTCCAATACGTACTCCCATTATAACAATCAAAAAAAACAGAATATGAATTGATGTTATTGGTGTATCGGGCATAAATTGTGTGGTTGTAAAATCACCGGCTTGTCGAACAAAGTTAGCAGTACTAAGAAAAAAATAAGTGAAATACAAAAGCGAAACGACTTTTCCAAGCCACTTACCTAATATTTTCTCACTATATTCCGTTATGGTCATATTTGGAAAGCAACTTCCTAGTTCATTATACAATAACACTAACAATAGCCCCATTCCTAAGACAAGTATATTGGCAATCCAAGCATCTTGCCTTGCACCATGAACAAGACTTGTTGGTCCATACAAAATACTGCCTCCGATAATGAAAAAAGTGACTAAAATTGTAAATTGACTGGATGAAATCTTACCATTCTCAAGAATTATATTCACCCCCTTTAAAAGAAATATGGTATTATGAGCTTTTCCATTACCTAAACAATATAATCACTTTCTTCAATGAACGGTAAGTGTTACTGAAAAAAGAACTTCTGACTTATCAAAGTCTATCAATCAGCCTTTGAGTTTTTTCTATTATTTTCACCTCTACTGTAAGATTTATAATAGCATCCATACTCCCCACTTAAATTTGCATAAATAGAATGTTTATTTTTTTTCTCTTGCAATAGGTAATGAAGTGTCGGGGGTTACGGTGTATTAAAACTTGATAATTCCCGAACCGATTGATGTGTGCTGGAGCAAATGGACTTAAATAAGAAATAAGTTGCAAAAAAAATTAAGTTTCCAATGTAACTTTTTCATCCGTTAATTAACTCAAATATGATATTTAATCCACTACGTTAGTGGAATTCCACAAATTCAACTTTTTCATTTTTCTGATTTCTACATATAAACAGTTCCTTTCTCCGATTATACTTATGATACAAATAGTAAAACATATTATTGGAGGAATTAAGATGAGAATAGGAATCCCAAAAGAGATTAAAAATAATGAAAACCGTGTAGCCATTACACCAGCAGGGGTAGTAGCATTAGTTAATGCGGGACATGATGTATTAATCGAAATGAACGCAGGATTAGGGAGCAGTTTTACAAATGAATCATATCAAGAAGCTGGTGCTGTTATAGTCCAGGACGCTGCTAGCGTTTGGTCAAGCTCAGAAATGATTATGAAAGTAAAAGAACCTATTTCTACTGAATATAAGTATTTCCGTAAAGATTTAATTCTTTTCACTTACCTGCATCTCGCAGCTGAGCCAGCTCTTGCTCAAGCATTAAAAGAAAGCGGTGTCTTGGCCATTGCTTATGAAACGGTTGCTGTAAACCGTACACTTCCTTTATTAACGCCAATGAGTGAAGTGGCTGGACGCATGGCTGCACAAATTGGTGCTCAGTTCCTTGAAAAAAGTAACAGTGGTAAAGGAATTCTCTTAAGCGGAGTTCCTGGAGTGAAACGTGGTAAAGTTGCTGTCGTTGGTGGAGGTATGGTTGGAACGAGTGCTGCCAAAATCGCAATTGGATTAGGTGCAGATGTTACTATACTTGACTTAAGTCCAGATCGTCTTCGTCAGTTAGATGATATTTTTGGAAATGAGATAACTACACTCATCTCCAATCCGTATAATATTGCTGAAGCAGTCAAAGGTGCTGATTTAGTGATTGGTGCAGTATTAATTCCAGGTGCTAAAGCTCCTAAGCTCGTTACAGAAGAAATGGTTAAATCGATGTCTCCAGGTTCAGTCATTGTCGATGTTGCAATTGACCAAGGCGGTATCTTTGAAACGGTTGACCACATAACAACACATGATAACCCTACTTATGTTAAACATGGAGTAGTGCATTATGCAGTGGCGAATATGCCAGGAGCAGTACCTCAAACTTCTACGGTTGCTTTAACTAACGTAACTGTGCCATTTGCCCTGCAAATCGCAAACAAAGGCGCCATCAAAGCCATCCTTGAAAATGATGCACTTGAAAAAGGTGTCAATGTGGCGAACGGTGAAATCACGTTTGAAGCAGTTGCAGCAGACCTGGGCTACAACTACGTATGCGTTGAAAACGCATTAAACCCAAAAAATATTATTAACGCCTAATAAAAAAGGAGACTTCGAACAACTATTGTTCTGAAGTCTTCTTTTTATTTTGAACGATGGTCATCTCAAATATCTGTTTTTATGCAAAATAGAACATTATTTCAACGGCAATTTAACTGGTTGTTTAGAACACCGTTCAACAATAGGAGGGTGGGTAAATGAATAAAGGTTGAAGCAAATTTACAGAGCAGTTAAAATGAAATGCATCACGCTGGCAGAAGTATAGAAAGCGTATACGAAAAATAGTGCTTACAGAACGTCAGAGAACATAAAAATGTACACTGGAAGCGGAAAGCTGCGGATCTTATTGTTGTGGATTAAAATCTATTTAAAATTCCTGCTTTTTGGACATAAAAAGATGAGCATCAAACTATACAATATAGTAAGGTTAAAATTGGAGTGGTTGAATTGGGAAAGAGTAACATGACAAAGGATGAAATTAAAGCCATTGCTGTATCTTATTTTGGCAAACATGGCTACGAAGGAACATCCTTATCGGACATTGCAAAAGAGGTGGGTATAAAAAAACCTTCGATTTATAATCATTTCACAGGAAAAGATGAGTTGTTTCTATGTGTCTTTGAAGAAGTGGTTTGGGAGACTGTCCGGCAAATTGAAGGTACTATGAAAAAAACCTCGCATTTGTCTATTGAAGATAGGCTTTACCATATTTTGAACACGATATTTGAATATTTCATGTATCATGAAGAAAAATCTAATTTCATAAAAAGATCGATAATGTTTCCTCCTGAACATTTGAAAGTCATTATAAAAGAAAAATTTTTTCTTTCAGAAGAACCCCTTTCTTGTATCCTTCGGACGCTTTTTACAGAAGGAATCGAAACTGGGGTTATTCGTCGAGCAAAAGTTGAGGATTTAGTAGTCGCTTATTATTGCTTACTTGATGGGTTGTTTATGCACTTATCTTATTATGCGAAAGATGGAGTAGCACTTCAGGTACAAAATGTCTGGAAAAACTTCTTGACCGGAATAATTAACAATTCATAATCATCTACAGATATAATTGAAACAGACGTCTCGCTTAAGTTAGTTTTGTGCAAAAGCTTGGACATACAAATTAACTAAAAAGCCCTATTAATTCAATATGTGACAGTCCCAATAGGTAAAACCAATTGGGACTGTTTTAATTTTTTCGAGAATGAATAATGATCCCCATTTGAGGGGTTCCTTTTCTTTGAAATTGATTTACTTAAAACTTTCTCGAAAGTTTTTGCTTTAGACGAATCTACGGTGTTTATTTGACCGTTTAAACCAAGTATATCTTTTGCTTAATACACTTGTGACAGTAAGGTACTTGCTTCCAGCATTTCTATTGGTTTTTATCATAATAGGAAGTGTAGCATTGGTTATCCAGGAGACTAGAAGATGTGAAGCTGCGATCTTCTTTATGTGTGGACGAGCTTTTCTATTTTTTAGAGGAAGCTCTAGACACCTTTTATAGATTCTTGGTTTATTTACTTGAGTATTAAATATTGAGGAATAGGTTGATAATAGTGAGACAAGTATCTTTAGTGAATAACGATGATTTTTAACTGTCTGTAAATCGTTATGCTGAAGACAAGGTTATTTATTAATGAATTAGCTTATAAAGGGTTCATAGAAGGAATTTTATGTGGCATTAATAATAATGGAAGCGGGAGAATTCTCAGTCACCAAGTCAATTAATAGGAACTACCCCAAAATCAAGCAATGGACCATGATAAATGATGAGATACTTGTAAGGGATATTTGAAATAACACCAATATTTTCATATTCCTATCGACTACATATATCCCGTTTTTTAATATAGAATAACTAAAAAAAACCGTGCAATATATCTATTGGAAGAAATATAAGTTGGATAAAAAAATCATATTAACAATTACGAATGATGTAAAGTGTATACAATTTTGAAAAAGGATTAAAAAACTGTAATTAGGGCTTTATAGAAAAGGAAGTGTGACAAAGTAAAGATTGTTTTTTTAAAATTTTTTTCTCAATAAATTTTAATCTGATCTAATTAGTCTATCTTTAGAAACAGAAAAATACTGAGAGGGGGAAAAAGTAATGAGTTTTTTTAAAAAACAAAGAAAAAGCAGCTTTCACCTTTCCTCAATCGAACAAGAAGATCAAAATAATGAAACAAACAAGGGTTTGTTAAAAACAAGCCTTCAAGAAAATATTCAACATATAAAGCAACAGCTTGGAAATAGCGGCGACATAGTGAGTAGAGAAATTAAAATAGGCAAAGAGAAAATCGTTAAAGCATGTATTTTTTATACGGATGGGTTGGTGGATACAACTTCCATTCAGGACTTTATTATGGAATCAATCATGTTAGATATTTCTCCCGATCAAGAGCAAATGATAGCTTCCCAACAGAACGTTTTACAATTATTGAAAGATCGCATCCTTGCGGTTGGAGACATACGGGATGTTACGGAATTCAGTTCTTTATTTACTTCCCTGTTATCTGGTGATGTAATTCTTTTATTAGATGGATATACACAAGGGTTTACAATCGGTATGCGTGGTGGAAAAGATCGTGGTGTAATGGAATCCACCACGGAAAGCGTCATTCGGGGACCAAAAGAAGGTTTTACGGAGAATTTGCGTACCAATACGGCGTTAATTCGTCGAAAAATAAAAACCCCTCGACTTTGGTTGGAATCAAAAAAAATTGGAGAATTGACCCAAACCGATGTAGCGATCATGTATATTGATGGAATTGTGAATGATAAAGTAGTCAAAGAAGTGCACAAGCGTCTAAATCGAATCGATATTGATGGAATTTTAGAAAGTGGTTATATTGAGGAATTGATTCAAGATGAAACGTATAGTCCCTTTCCGACGATATATTATTCGGAACGCCCTGATGTAATTGCAGCTGCACTTTTGGAAGGGAAAGTTGTCATACTAGTGGATGGAACGCCGATTGTTCTAGTCGTCCCTGCACTGTTCATCTCCTTTATTCAGTCTGCGGAGGATTATTATCAGCGTGCCGATATTAGCACCCTTATTCGTATGCTTCGTTTTTTTTCTATTTTTATTGCTCTACTAGGACCATCCCTATATATCGCTATCACCACGTATCATCAGGAAATGTTACCAACTCCACTGCTGATAGGTCTAGCCGCTCAACGAGAAGGGGTTCCCTTTCCTGCATTCATTGAAGCTGTCATGATGGAAGGGGCGTTTGAAATCTTACGGGAAGCTGGTTTACGAATGCCAAAAGCTATAGGACAAGCTATATCTATTGTAGGAACGCTGGTGATTGGAACAGCGGCAGTAGAGGCTGGAATTGTATCGGCTGCAATGGTAATCGTTGTTGCAATCACGGCTATTTCAAGCTTTGTGCTTCCTGCGTTTACCCTGTCCATGTCGATTCGAATGCTCCGTTTCCTAATGATGGGGCTTGCCGCTTCTTTTGGCATATTCGGGTTAATCGTTGGGGTCATTGCACTTGTTCTTCACATGTGCAGCTTGAGGTCCTTTGGGGTTCCCTATATGAGTCCTCTTGGTCCTTTTATCCGTGAAGACATTAAGGATACGTTTATTCGGGTACCTATATGGAGGATGTTTTCTCGGCCGCGTTTAATCAGCCAGAAAAACAATAAACGCCAACAAAATTCGGCACCTAAACCGCCGCGGAATAAAATGTAAGATTGAAACCAAGTTATCAAAATGGCATAAAAATACATAAAATACTCTTTTAGATTTTTTAGATTTTTTAGATAGGATAAAGTCAGTTATCATAGAAACTCTAACCTACCAAAAAGGTATAAGATGGATTGGAATAAACAATTTTGACTTTTCTGTGATGTATGTATACAGATACAAAAATTTGACGGTACCGTATCCCATTCTGTTATAAGGAGGAGTTGTTGAGAGTGGTAGCTGTTGCAGGAATCCTTGTCATCGTCGCTGTGATCATCGCGATTGATGTTCCTTATCTGTTAAGGGGAAAATTAAAAAAAGAACTATGGGTATTTTCCATTCTGCTATTATTCGGAACCGCGTTAAGCATTGCTCAAGCCCTTAATATCAAGATTCCCAATCCACTAGATTGGATTACTGTAATTTTTAAACCGCTTTCCGACATAATTGAGAAATTTTAAAGTGAATATGAAATAGGAAAAAAAGCTTAGAACGGCATAAATGGGGATGTAATCATTTACGTTATAAATCATCGTATATAGATGTTCGATTCCGTTTTTCCTCCTTCGGGACAAAGAATTTTAAAACCTTGATTCCGATCAGGATTTACGTTTCGAACAATCGCTAGCCTTAATACTTAATATAAGAGAGAAAAAACCTACAAGTTTGGATAAGGAATCAATATCGTCTTAATAGATGCTTGGAAAGGACTATATTTGGAAAATTAACAAAAGATAAGCTAATGATGATCACCCCTAGGAGAAAAAATCAACATCCGGTGGTTCTAATTTTGGGCAAGAGCGAAGATGGATCATTAAATGAATTTGTTACTTTAAAAGGTGATTAACCAAATAATAGAAAAAATCGTACGAAAGGAGTTAAACCTATGAAAAGGAGTTTTCCTATTCTTATCATGCTGATTACATTTCTATTATTCACCACGGGTTGCTGGAATCGTCGTGAATTAAATGAACTTGCGATTACGCTGGCCATGGGGCTAGATATTACAAGGGATGGTCAATATCTTGTAACCGCCCAAGTAGTAAATCCAGGTGAAGTAGCTGCAAAGGGCGGTGGCAGCCATTCACCGGTCGTTATCTATCAGGCGACAGGGAAAACCGTATTTGAAGCAGTCCGAAAAATGACAAAGGAATCCCCAAGGAAAATTTATCCTTCACATCTCCGCATACTCGTGATTGGTGAATCATTAGCAAAAAAAGGAATTGGAAAACCGTTAGATGTTCTTTCAAGGGACTGGGAACTTCGATCAGACTTTTATGTCGTCGTAGCAAAGGGAATGAACGCAGAAGATATTCTGAGAGTACCAACAGCTTTAGAAAAAATACCTGCCAATAATATGTTTAATACCCTTGAAGTCTCAGAAAAAGCATGGTCAGGGACAAGTGCTATTTCATTTGATAAATTGATTGAGGATATGGTAAGTGAAGGAAAACAGCCGGTTTTAACAGGAATCCAAGCAGATATAAAAGGTGGTAAAAAAAATTCTTTGAGCAAACAGAATGTAGAAATAATTGATACCCCTGCTCGGGTAAAGTATGGTAACTTAGCTGTATTTAAAAAGGATAAATTAGTCGGTTGGTTAAATGAAACCGAAAGCCGGGCCTATAACAAAATTACAAACAATGTAAAAAGTTCGATTGTAAACGTTTCTTGTCCAAATGGGGGAACAGCGGCGATACAGGTAATTCGTGCAAAAGCTGATGTGAAAGGAAAAGTCGAGAGTGGAAAACCGAAAGTTGATGTAAATATTCGTGCAGAAGGAAATGTTGGGGAAGTAGAATGTCATCTTGATTTAACGAAACCGAAATCCATTGAACAATTAGAGAAGGCTTATGAAAAGAAAGTAATACAACAAATGGGTAATGCTATACAAAGTGTTCAAGAACAGAAAAAAGTGGACATTTTTGGATTTGGTGAAGCCATCTATCGAGCTGAACCGAAAGCTTGGGAACAGTTAAAAAAAGATTGGGATAACGAATTTCAGGACTTGTCAGTGGATGTTAAGTATGACCTACAAATTCGTCGGGTAGGTACAGTTGGTAATTCATTCCTGGAAAAGTTAAAGTAATTGTCTTGGTTTATACAAGAATGGAGTTATATTTGTTGTTTCCATTATTGGAAGGGTACCTTGCCGGTAGACAGGAACAAACTGTGGTTTGTTTAATACCAAGAAAGTTTATGTTAGTCTGTCAACTTCTTAGTGTTCCCTTGGCCCGCTTCCTCTTAACGGTCGCCAAATGAGCAGCAACTTCTAAGGCTAGAGTTCATTCAAAGAAAATAAGGTCATAACCATTGATAGGGTGTTGAATTATGGTAAAAGGAAATGAAATTAGTGCTCGGCAATTTGAAATATTAGTTATTTTATTTTCTATAGGAACGACCATATTGGTGATACCTGGAAGCTTAGCTCAAGTGGTAAAACAAGATGCTTGGATTGCAGCTGTAATCGGTACAGGCATAGGTTTATTGCTGGTGGCTTTATATATCGCAATAGGCAGGATGTTCCCCACTAAGACATTGATTGAAGTCAATGAAACACTTCTCGGCAAATGGTTAGGTAAGGCGGTTTCTCTTACGTTTGTTTTCTTTTGGCTTTACTCCGCTGCATCACTATTATTTTATGTTGGCAATTTCTTAACAACACAGATCATACCGGACACACCAATTGAAGCGATCAATATTATATTCGCATGCATCTTAATTATGGGTATTCGCCTTGGTCTTGAAACTGTGGCTCGATCGGCCGAGATTTTCTTTGTTTTTTTCATTATCTTATTTATCATTTTGGTAATTTTTGTTGCTCCTCAAATCGAGTTTCAACACATACAACCCGTATTTGAAACTGGAATAAAATCGATGATGTATACTGTTTTCCTTTTTACAAGTATTTTTTCCCTGCCTTTGATTGCTTTATTAATGATTTTTCCTGTTTCAGTGAATCAACCAAAAAAAGCTGAAAAAAGTTTTTTTATAGGAATACTCATAGGGGGAATCTGCTTAATTATCATAATCGCTTTAGCTATTTTAGTTTTAGGTGCTGATGATAGTGCCAGACAGATGTATCCAAGTTATGCTTTGGCTAGGAAGATAAACGTAGGGAATTTTATACAAAGGGTAGAAGCCATAATGGCCATCATGTGGTTTATCACGATTTATTTTAAAATGGTTATTTATTTTTACGCGTCCGTTATAGGTCTTGCACAAACGTTTAATTTAAAAGATTATCAGCCACTTACGCTTCCGTTAGGTGTAATATCGGTTTCGCTTTCTTTAATAATACACCCCAACGTTGCCCAATCAGCTACATTTGACAAAGAAGTTTGGCCACTATATGTTTCAGTGTACGGACTTGTTCTTCCATTACTTTTATTAGCAGTAAATGGATTCAGGAAAAAAATACATAAAAATAAAAAATGTTAACGTTTTTTATAATTAAATTTAGTTAATGGTCTCCTATGCTTTTTTCAACTCTACAATAGGTCTTATGCAACTAATAGGTCCGTTAACTGAAGAGCATAGCTGTCTTTGGTTTTTTCTTTATTGGAACTATCGGGCAGGTTAGTTAAAGATAGTGCTGCTTGATCTAAGTTCTACAATTGGTATGATAGTTAAAGGCAAAGTATTTTTTATGTTGGTATAAGAATTGCATTATAACTTTATTGTATAATTGAAAAATTGGAGGTGGAAATAAAATGAAAATTGTAAACATTAGACCTGCTGTAAAAACGGATATTCCACAACTGCTTGATTTAATGTACCAGTACATCGTGGATTACTATAAGTGTCCTCGCCCAAGTGAAAGATCACTTAAAAATTTGATTAATCATTTACTTGAAAATCCCTATGAAGTATCCAGTTTGTTTCCGAAAAAGAACCACATCACTTAGTTGGTTTTTCCACTTTATATTTTGCTTTTAATACTCTAGAAGTGAAACGAATGGCTGTCCTTTATGATCTATTTGTAAAACCTGATGTAAGAGGGCAAAAAATTGGTGAAAAACTACTTCAGACTTGTGTCACTTATATTAGAGAGAATGATTATACTCATATGATTTGGGAAACAGCACACGATAATCTTGCTGCCCAATCTTTATACGATAAAATTGGAGCTAAAAAAGCAGTTTGGCTAAATTACGAAATCAAGTAATCGGATTAAATGATTGCATTACTGAATAAGTTATTCAAAATATCATAGGTTCCCAATATCTCAAACATATTATAGACTGAAAGTGTTTAAGAAGAGTGAACCTTAAAAAATCGCACCCTATAATCGAAGAAAAAGTTCCGTATGAAATACAATTACCCAACCGTATTTATAACACAAAGTAACTGTTAGTTGAAGATCTGAGCTGTCTTAGGCAGCTTTTTCTTTATGCAACTATAGAGTCAGGTTAACTCCATAGATAAAGTTGTACCATTTAGAGACTGAATTAAAATGTAGTAAATGGTAAAGAAAAAATAGGGGAGAATTATCATGGATAAAGAGAAAATTGCTTTAATTATAGTAGATGTACAAAAAGCTTTTGAGGATAAAAAATGGGGAGAGCGAAACAATTTAAGTGCAGAAGAAAACATTAGAAAGATACTAGCATTGTGGAGGGAGTGGGGCTGTCAAGTAATACATATTCAACACATGTCCGATGACCCTAGTTCTCTATTCTATCCAAAGAATGAAGGATTCGCTATAAAAGAATTGGTTGAGCCTCTTAAAGAAGAAGTAATTATTACAAAGAAAGTAAATAGTAGTTTTATCGGTACAAAATTAGAGGAGTTTCTTAAATTAAACGGTATCACAACAGTAATAATAACAGGTTTTACTACCCCACACTGTGTATCTACGACTACAAGAATGAGTGGGAATTTAGGTTTTAATACATACCTTATTTCAGATGCGACAGCAGCATTTGGCATAAAAGACCAAAATGATAAGTATTATGATGCCGAGACTATACATAAAATTTCTTTAGCTACCTTAAATGACGAGTTCGCTACTATACTTACAACAGAACAATTAATAAACGAAGTATTTTAAGCTTGTTAAACTAACAGGTGCTTTACTTCAAAAAGGGAGGTTGCTACGGCAATCTTTTTTATGGAACTCCCATGAAAAGTAAAATACTCTTAAAACCACAAAAGAGGATATAAAATTAGAGCACATAAAAATAGACCCAGAAAAATGCTTTTTTTAAAGGCTGAGCCTTATGAGTGATCTGATTGAGTTTGGTAAATCGTTAAACAAAATTTCCAATCATAGAAAATTATGTAGAGTCGCACCATAGTTCAACCCTTCTTCAGCCATTAAACAATATTAACCCAGAACCCATTTTCATTCTCTGTGGTGTAGAGCAGGTTTTGCGTTGCATGGATGGCTAATGGGGATAACCTCAGTGGTAAATTGCTACTAGAAGAGTTTTATCTTAGAAATAAATAAACAAGTTAGTCTGGTATGGTTTTTGAGATTGCGATAAACGGTAGATTAGACTAGATTAAATTGAATTATTATCTGTTTTATTGTTATATGAAGCATAGTAACACCAGTTAAAAACAATATTTTTTGAGGAGACTTTTTAGATTGGAAAAATACAGTATAGCAATTCTTTATCTAGTAGGAGGAGGACTATTTTTAGCAATTGGTTATTCAAGTTTTGCTCAAGGTCTATTAGAAGAGCTTACTACGCAAATGAATAATCCTGAATTGTTAATTGGATATGGTTATATTTTTTTTTGATTGTTGGCATTATTCATTTTTCAATTAATAGTCTTAATAGAAGATAATTGATTAACTTAGGATAATGACTAACAAACACATAATTGAACTAAAGGGTCAAGGATAGCTCCCCATAGGGATTGCTAATATTAAACCTAACAGGGACTTATTTTAAGGAGGAAAACATGAGCTTGGATCATGAGTTTATCTTATTTCTAATACAACTGATATAAAAGAAAATTCGATATTCAGAGAAAGAAACAACTGTGTTATTGATAGTGTTGTAATACAGGATGATTTGATTTAATAATACATAATTGACTTATTTGAATGGATTCCAATTAAAAACAAAACACATCATTGGAAGGAATTCCAAGTGACCGAGGTATTAACTATCATGGAGACCCCAATCAGGAGGGGGGACTATGAAAGACTAGTCAACCGAGAAGAAGTGATTACACAATTTGAAAAGATAATGTCATTGTTAGAAGCTTTAGCTAAATGTTAATTTTATCAGTCCATTGCACATATGATTGGTATAAAAATCGCTACTCAACTAAAAGGTGCTTTATTGCAATATCAGAGGTTGCTGCTGTAGTCTTTTTCCTATGGAACTAAAGTGCATTTTAGATTAAGAAGACCTTTTGTGTTATTGTATAATTATTATATTTAGTTGTAGTTTTAAGGATTTAATTTAAAATAAGTTGAAATTTGATGGGATTATTTTTTAAAAAGGGGAAGTACAAATATTACAATGAAAATTTCTCTTTGTTTATCCTTTTTGACATTTCATAAGTGTTGCTATATAATGAATGATAGTCATTCACTTTTTTGGGGAGGAGACTCACAGTATGGCAGGTAGTTCTGACGGAAAATATGATAAAATTTTAAAGGCCAGCATTGAAGTCATATCTGAAAAAGGTCTTGATAAGACTTCCATATCAGATATTGTAAAAAAAGCTGGAATTGCACAAGGAACTTTTTATTTATATTTTTCCTCAAAAAAAGCTTTAATACCAGCTATTGCCGATAACCTTCTTACCATTACTTTAGAAGGAATTAAGGAAAACATTCAAGGGAAAGAAAACTTTTGGGACGTTTTAGAAGTTGTGCTTGATGAAACTTTTAACATAACAGATGCGCACAAAGACGTTATTGTCCTTTGTTATTCCGGGCTTGCTATAGATCATTCAATGGAAAAATGGGAATCGATATACCAGCCTTATTATAGTTGGCTTGAGGACATAATAAGAAGAGCCATCAAAAATCACGAGATAATCAGAGACATTAACGTGAAATGGACAGCTAGAATCATTATTAACCTTATTGAAAGTGCAGCTGAACGATTCTATATAAGTCATGAACAAAACGATACCCTAGAAGTATTTAAGGCTGAGACTTTTAACTTTATAAAAAGATCGTTATTAACAACATGATTAAGTTATTGGATAATTTCCAATACTTTTTCTTTCCTACTAAAATGACTGACATTCATTCATGAAAGGAGGGGTTACTATGAGTTGGTTATTAGTGCTCGTAGCAGGGATTTTAGAAGTAGTATGGGCATCAGGCCTTAAGCATGCAGATACTAGCTTCGATTGGTTTATGGTTATTATCTTAATAGCAGTAAGTTTTATATTACTCATTCGTTCTTATAAAACGATTCCTGTCGCAGCGGCTTATACCGTGTTCGTAGGAATTGGAACTGTAGGCACGTATTTTGTAGGAATATTTTTGGGTGAACCTTTTTCTACAGGTCAAATACTCTTTCTAATGATTTTATTAGCAGGAATTATTGGCATGAAGACGTTTACTAAAGGGGACAATGAGAAAACAAGAGGTGAACATTAATGGTTTGGGGTTTATTATTATTAGCCGGTGTTGAGGAAGTCATTGCTACGATTGCAATGAAATACATGGATGGTACAAGAAAGAAATGGCCTATATTCGTGATGACGATCGGATTTATACTTTCATTTTACTGTCTTTCGAAAGCTATGCAAGTACTCCCTGCTGGAGTTGCTTATGGAGTATGGACTGGTATTGGTAGTGTAGGAATCACTTTAGTCGGTGCTTTATGGTTTAAAGAACGATTTAGTTCTTCTCAATTTATATCACTTGGTCTTATTTTAATAGGGGTCATTGGTTTAAGGATGACATCGTAGTAGCAATTGAAACAAAAAATTCTATTGGATATTATATGGTTCGCTAAGTCTTGCTGTCTTTCAGTATAAGTGATGATTCCGTGTTCAGCGTCCATATCTATAGAAACTTGTGAGTAATGGCAGTTAAACAAATTATGTTAAATAGAAATGGGGAAAAATAAGTTTTTTTGTTCAATAATAGGCTTTAATGTAATAAAAGGAGAAGATATATTATCATGTATAATATATCTTCTCCTTTATTTTTTAAGGTTCTTATAATTTAAATGAAGAAAGCCGAGTTTTCCTACTTATAGGAAGGAAAAAACTAACTTCCGTGTTTGTAAAAAATGAAAATTCAGATATATATTTAAACATCATGCTTAGTTTTCCTGTAAGGTAACTATATATGAAAAAACTATGTTGAACTGTCAAATTACTTCGAAAGATTGAATAAAATATAAATTATTGATTTTGAAAAAATTCTTAAGAAAAGTTGGAGTAATTAGCTAATATGTTATTTGCTT
Source organism: Bacillus sp. ISL-78 (assembly GCF_018613455.1). Taxonomy (NCBI): domain Bacteria; kingdom Bacillati; phylum Bacillota; class Bacilli; order Caryophanales; family Bacillaceae; genus Bacillus; species Bacillus sp. ISL-78. The sequence continues at coordinate 7,231 of NZ_JAGGQC010000045.1, read as the reverse complement.
CTGGTGCAAGAACTTCAAGACAATTGAAATTAATCTATAAATCATGGACACGCTGATACCTACAATAAAAAAAGTGTGTGATCGGTATAAAAAATTAAAATTTGTTCAAATGGAAGCACTATCAGCCTGACATTATTTTGCTAACAGTACTTTTTGGTATCTACTGTACAAAATAGGTTTTTCGTAAGTTGGTGGAAATGATAGAGGATTGGCTTATCCATGGGTCATACAATGATTATCCGTTGGGTTCATCAAGGATTGAAGACGTCCAAAATCAAAAATAATTTACCCAAATTATTTGGATTAGCTTCATAAGTTAGCAATTTAAAGAAAACCAAACTCTATGTTTCTAACGAGGTACTTTGCACCTGAAATAGTAATAACTTTAAAATAAACAAATCTTGAATAATTTATTGGAGGGTCCCTTTTATGATTACTCGATTTATGAATATGTCCCTCCAAATGAAACTAATGTTCTTTTTTACAGTAATAGCTATGATTCCTTTAATCTTATTGGGGGTATTTACCTATCAAAAGTCATCGAAAATTGTAAAAGAACAAGTTAGTGAACAAGTACTAGAAAGAATAAAATAAATTAATAAAAATCTTTCTTTTTTACAATAGATATAGAGTAGTTAAGTAATTATGTTTATCGAAATGAGGTAGGATTCCAATTTTCCTAATCCATTGACTTTACTTAATAAGAACCCAATTCCTTTGATGATAAAAGGTAAAATTCTTAAGTGCTGTAGTATCCCAATCAGTATTGAAATGAATACAATTGGAAGCAATGCAGAAAGGAAAAATGGAAATTCTCCCTTATTAGCTATACCGCCAAATACGAAATTAACTCCGGATTCTGCATAATTCAAAAGGGTTCCAAACACATCAGAGCCTCCTTTAATTAAAATAAATCCAATGAATTTACTTAACAAGAAATATGACAATATCAACTGTAGAACAAGCATAATCGCAATCGGTTTGTATTTAATCTGTTTGCGATTGCTACTTACAAGAAATGCTAGTAAAAACGTAATGGTTAATCCAAGTATAAAGAATAGGAAATTTCAAGTTTTATTTCCCCCTCATCAGATGTTTGAACATATATACTGCTTTACAAGATAAAATTTTAAAACAACTGTTCTACAAAATTAAATAAAGCTTTTAAAAGGTAAGTTGTTTTATCAAAAATTATGTAAAAGACTCCTTAAAGCAAATTCGTGAATTTGGTGCATCAAACAAAGCATAATCAGTGCTAGTAGGTCTACATTATTGATTAAACCCATTATATAACTATGGATTATACAAAGGAATATTAAGATAACCCTAAAAGGTTAAAGCCGGAAACTTTTATTGGCGGGTGGTTAAAGGGCAAGTGACTAGAGTTGCCAGGAGCTGATCAGCAGCTCTTTTTTTTATTGAATTAAAGGAGCAGGCTAGCTGAATAGGTCATTATCAACTTCAGAGGATTAATGGTGATATTTAGGTATTGTTGAATTGGTGGTGAAATAAATGGAACCTAAATGGCTTGAATGGGCGAAACAACTCCAATCCATTGCACAGGCGGGATTATCTTATTCGAAAGATGTATATGACTTGTAAAGATTTGAATTGGTAAGAAATATAAGCGTTGAAATATTGTCGCATCAAACAAATATGAACAAGACAGTATTAAAAGATCTGTTTGCCAATGAAACTGGTTATGCGACTCCTAAGGTAGATATTAGGTCAGGTATCTTTAGAGATAATAAAATTTTAATGATTAGAGAAAACACTGATGGAGATTGGTCTTTACCAGGAGGTTGGGGCGACATAGGTTAGCTCCATAATAAACAAGTGATATTTCTATTAAACATATATGTTAATATACAAAATAAACCAATAGAAAAATTGGGGGGATGAGTATGTGCATACATAAGATTGATGAGGAGTTATCATTGAAACTGTTAGAATTAAAGGATGCAGAAAGAGTTTTCGAAATAACAAATCAATCCAGAGAATATCTACGAGAATGGCTTCCTTGGCTGAATAATACAACAAAACTTGAAGATACAAAAGGGTTCATTAATATGTCTTTAAAAAGTTTTGCTGAAAACAAGAGTGTTAATACAGTTATTATGTATAAGGGACAAATTGTTGGTGTAGCAGGTTATAACCAAATAAATTGGTCAAATAAAACTGCATATATTGGTTATTGGCTCGGAGAAGAATATCAAGGAAATGGAATTATGACAAGAGTAGCTAAGGCATTGACTGATTATGCATTTAATGAATTAAAACTAGATAAGGTTGAAATTAGGGTTGCTGTGGAGAATAATAAAAGTAGAGGAATTCCTGAAAGATTGGGTTTTGTTAATGAAGGTTGTATCAGACAAGCAGAATGGTTGTATGACCATTATGTGGACCATATTGTTTACGGTATGTTAGCTGGGGATTGGAATAAGTAGTCATTCATACTTTAATGAACTAAAGGATGAATTTGTAAAAAAATTGAAGGGTGATCAATAATTGAGAAATCCAGTAAAGATTCAGGCCATTATTGAAGAATTGGAAATGCAGTTTGAGGAGTCTCGTACATTTTTAAATGTAAAAACTGGTGAAATCATTTCAGTAACTTTGGATGACTTGAGAGCAGCTGAAGATGAAGAAGAATTCGGGCATTTACCTGAGTGGGAACAAGAAGATAGAAAAGTTGCTAAGGATGTATTTGAAAACTTTGAGAATTACAAGGAACTCCCAACAAAATATGAAGTAAATGAATATGAGATCATAGAAGACTTTTGCTTTACTGTTAGTGATGAAAGAAAGCAAGTTAAATTATTAAGTTCAATTAAGGGGAATGGGGCTTTTAGAAGGTTTAAGGATAAAATCATTGACTTTGAAATGGAGGACCAATGGTATTCTTATCGTGACGAGCGATATAAACAAATTGCGATTAAATGGTGTCTAGACAACAACATAAACTTTATTGATAATTAGAATTTAATAATGTATGGCACGACCTATGGCTGAATAAGGTGATTGCTCTTTGTTCAACTAAAGGGTGGTTAGCTTAAAGATCGGAGCTGTCTTTAAGGCAGCTTTTTCTTTATGGAACTAAAGGGGCAGGTTTGTTGAAGAAGGATTTTCTATTTTACATATCGTATTTACTTAGTAAGTATAAAAGGAGTGTGTAAAATATGAATCAATACCTGATAGGAATCCATAAAGGTGAGTTATCGAATCCTCAGCTAAATGAATTAATGGAATATACCTCAAAAATATCAAAAAACTCAATAACTACGATATCAATTTCTTCCCCAGAAAATCTGACGTTATTGGTAGGTGAAGAAGAGTCTCAATTATCAACTGGACTTACTGACCAATATTACTTACTAACTAATGAATTACAAAAACTGAATCAATATCAGGATAAGTTTTATTTCGTTTATGATTATAGGAATAGAAAGATAGTAAAAAACCCTACGGTAAGATGTTTTCCTTTAATAAAAATAACAATTAGTGGTACTAAGTTACAAAATCTAATTCAAACAGTTAAAGGCATAAAACAAGATGTATTTGCAGGTTTCAAAATAAACTTAGAAGAATCAGATTTACTTATTGTTGAAGTTCTTCTTTCCTCTCCAATGTTAGAAATGATTAATAAGGGTGAAAGAATACCTGAATCCTTACAATGCGATAAACATTATTTATATTTAAGCGAATTAACAGAGTTACTTTCTGATCCTAGGTTATGTAACTCTGTTCAAACTAAGGCTATAACAGATTAGAGTCATTTAAAAAACAAAGTTTGTGAAGAAATGTACTTAAACTAACGGGTGCTTTAGCTGAAGATCGGAGCTGTCTTTATGGCAGCTTTTTCTTTATGCAACTATCGGGGCAGGATAGTTCTATAACGAGTATGGAATATATGGTAAAATAAGGATGTGTATTTATGAATGGGGGAGGTTAAATGCAATACTTTGTACTTGCATTAATTATCGGGGTGATTATTTTTTCTCTTTTTAGGATGTTTAAGAAGAAAAAAACTATACCGAGTAATCAATATACACCTATTGATGACATCAATAATGGATTGGTTCGAAATTACTCAAGCGAACCTCAAGAAATTGAGTCAAGAAAAGAAATACCTTATGAAGAAGTTGATAAAAAGAGTGATTGAAATAAAGCCCTATAGAACTACGGGTGCGTTAGCTAAAGATCAGAGCTGTCTTTAAGGCAGCTCTTTCTTTATGCAACTAACGGGGCAGATTAGTTGATTAAGCATTGGGGAGAGTTATAAGGTGAGATTAAAACTTTTAATGGGGAAGAAATGAACAATTAAAAATTTTTGATGAATACAGAAATCAAATTGGCATTGCTACTCGTGTAGATGTAGACAAATTAACATTTCTTTTGATAAAAACCATCTTTCTTTTACACATATACAATAATTTAACGTATAAAATGACGGAATTTGTGTAGATAGGTCGAAATTACCTTGTTTATCTTTATATGTAAATAGTACTATATAGAAAGTTGGTATATAAAACTTTCCAATATATAAATGTCTTTTTGGGTCTTTTGTAATGAGTGTGAATTTGCTTTTTGTAAAGGGGGATAAACTTTTCGTTTAGGAGGGGGCTATTACTTCAGGCAGGTGAAGAACAAACAAGTTTTATGAAGATTATTGAGTTAAGCTTTATTTGGTTTGTTTAAGAGAAAAAGACTTTTGACAAAATAAATTATTAGGTTATTAAAAAAGCACCTAAAAATGTATAGTTACTATACATTTTTAGGTGCTTTTTAGGATTTAGTAAATAAATTAGATAAATACATACATATATGTGTTGTTCATTATTCTAATTAAGATTTCGTTCAGATCTATATAAATAATCAGCAGGAGGAGTTATATGAAAAGATTGTTGTTTGTAACAGACTTATATTATGAAGCGCAAGGATCACGAGTTTACTGTGAAGAAGATTTATTTCTTACTTCCCAACTAAGGAAAGATTATAAAGTAGTAATTTGTCATCCTGAAGACACCGAATTGTTTGAAAAAGACTTTGACTTAATTGTATTTAGAAATGCAGGGCCGGTTGTACGTTACAAGGATAAATATCAGGCATTTCGTAATAGGGTGGTTGCTAATAATTTAAAAACTTACAATTCCTTTAATGGGAAAGGTGACATGAATGGGAAAGAGTATCTAATTGAGCTAACAAAAGCTAGGTACCCTGTTATTCCAACTATTGACACTTTGGATGATTTAGATAATTTACCTGATGTAGAAAAGTACATTATAAAACCAAAAGATGGCGCAGATTCAATAGGTTTTGAGTTTGTCTCTAAAAGTAAGCTTGATATTAAAGTTGACTCAAATAAAAAAAATATTTTAATACAGCCTTTTGTTAACTTTGAATATGAGGTTTCTTTCTACTTCATTGACAAAGTGTTTCAATATGCCCTTTATGCACCAGACAAATACAAAAGGTGGGAACTAAAAGAGTATATTCCAACCAAGCAGGATTTATCATTTGCACAGCGTTTTGTTGAATGGAACAATCTAGATTGGGGAATTGAACGGGTAGATGCTTGTCGAACTAATAATGGTAATCTTTTACTAGTTGAACACGAAGATTTAAATCCTTATTTGTCTTTATCTATGCTATCGCCTGAAGTATGCGATAAATTTATAGAAACATTGAAAAAATCATTAATAAAGGCACTTGAAATTAATCAAAATAATAAAAGAATACGGGTGCGTTAGCTCCATAAGAAAAAGCTGTCTTTAAGGCAGCTTTTTCTTATGGGGCTAACGGGGCAGTTTAGTTCAAGAGTGCTGTTTGATCTTTAATCAACAATTGGCATGTAAGTAAAGATTAAGTAGTTTTTATACTGGTATAAAAATTGCATTATATATTGATAATTATTTAAAAATTGGAGGTTGAAACAAAATGAAAACTATAAACATTAGACCTGCTGTAAAAAAGGATATTCCACAACTTTTTGATTTAATGTACCAGTACATCGTTGATTACTATAAGTGTCCTCGTCCAAGTGATGACTCACTCAAAAAATTGATTAATCATTTACTTGAGAACCCTTATGAAGGTATCCAGTTTGTTGCAGAAAAAGAACCACATCATTTAGTTGGTTTTTCCACTTTATATTTCACTTTTAATACATTAGAAGTGAAACGAATGGCTGTCCTTCATGATTTATTTGTAAAACCTGAAGTAAGAGGGCAAAAGGTTGGAGAAAAACTACTACAGACCTGTATCACTTTTATTAGAGAAAATGACTATTCTCATATGATTTGGGAAACAGCACACGATAATCTTGCTGCCCAATCTTTATACGATAAGATTGGAGCTAAAAAAGCAGTTTGGCTAAATTATGAAATCAAGTAATAGGATTAAATTTGCATTACTGAATAAGGTATTCAAAATATCATAGGTATATGGAACTTGTGCTTCAATTAAAGGGCGCAATTCTTTAATTTCCTTAATGAACTCCCTCAGTTTAATAGATAATGATCACGAATACTCGCTTATTCGCAGGATTTCAAACCACATGGTATAGGTTGCTTTAGATGAACGAAAGAGATAGGACCGTTTTGATAAGATGAGGGCAGATTGAAATAGGGGATCTGTTGAAAATCCCATATTATTACATATGCTGCACGCATTCTCCACGCTGCCCTGGAGGCTTTCCCTCCCATGTCTCAACGGGTCATAATCCTATGCCCTTTCATTCCTTCGTCATGCCTATCCAAGGGGTGGAGGCCGGTTTTGCTAACGGAACGGGTCATTGCCCTTTTGTTCATTACATCCAGTACTTCGTGCTTTCTTTGAAATCTTACGAATAAGCCAACTTTCGTTAAATAACAATGTGAATGTAAATTTACGCTGCTAGTTGTTCAAGAGGGAAGACCATTTCCGGTTTATAGGCAGAGCCATTACGAGCAATCCCTACTAGGACACGGGCGAGTTTTCCACATAGTTTCATGATGGATTTCATTTTCTTAATCTTCTTCACTTTAACATTGTTCGAGTGTAGGGCTTTAAACTCGGGGTTATTTATCACCAAACTCATGGTCGTAAGGAAGAGGTAACGCCGCAGGCGTGATCTTCCACGTTTGGAAAGAACAATTTGGCCTTTCCACTTTCCCGAGCTTGCCTCAGCGAGATGCAATCCTGCATGACGAAGGAGCGCATTCCCGTGAGCGAACCCACTCAGATCTCCAGC
>NZ_JAGGQC010000044.1:0-98450 GCF_018613455.1 Bacillus sp. ISL-78 | reverse complement strand
TGCCAGTAGCCAACGGAACCGGCTGCCTTTGCTTCTGGAAACGGGGTGATGCTAAACATGCATCCCTTATCTCCAATCTGTAGATACCGTTGATGACGCGTTAGGATTTGTTCATCACTTTCTGGTCCGCCAAGATGTTCCATCATTTCTGGGGCATTTAGTTGAAATAGTAATGGAAGGTCTTTAGCTTGCCACGGTTTAATTTCTAATCTAGTTTCCGAAATCCGACTCACCCCTAAAGATTATATTTTCTCTTATAATCTTCTTGGCTTCATGCGAGATTCCTTTATTTGACCTTATTATTCTATTGCCTTTGTGCTGAAGTTTGATTTTAATAAGAATAAAGAGATGAATGTTTCCCATTAAATGCTATAATTTACAGGTGATTCTATCAAATGACAGAGAACGGAGATGAAGAAATGAAATCTTCAGTAAATCAGTTTTCCACTCAATTTGAATGGATATTGAATGTGATCAATGTGGGTGTCCATATTGTGAATAAAGATGGGGATACGGTTTTTTACAATGAAATGATGGCGCATATCGACGGGCTGGATCGGGAGCAGGTGCTGGGGGAGAATATTTTTCAGCTTTATCCTTCATTGACAGATGAATCCAGTACGCTGCATGTGGCCTTGGAAAAAGGCAATGAAACGATTGAGTCGATTCAAACATATGTCAATTTAAAGGAGAAAAAAATAACGTCGATCAATAGTACGTATCCTTTGTATGAGGATGGTGAAATTATTGGGGCAGTGGAAATCGCAAAGGACATTACGAAGGTCATGAATATGTATGACCAAATTGTCGATTTGCGTTCCCAGCTGGCCGAGACGCATAGGAAAAATAAGTTTTCTGAAGGGACGGCGACCTATCATTTTAGTGATTTGATCGGCAATAGTCCTGCTTTTAAGCAAGCGATTTCTTTGGCTAAAAAAGCGGCCCGTACACATTCCCCGGTCATGATTTATGGACCGACAGGGACAGGTAAGGAACTGGTCGCGCAAAGTATACATAATGTAAGTGCTCAGCGAAATCAGCCTTTCATCGCGCAAAACTGTGCGGCCGTTCCAAAGGAATTGATGGAGGGGCTGCTGTTCGGCACGACGAAAGGGGCTTTTACCGGAGCGATGGATCGCATGGGCATTTTTGAGCAGGCAAATGGCGGTACTCTTTTCCTTGATGAGCTGAATAGCCTCGACCTCGGTCTGCAGGCAAAATTGCTGCGGGTGCTTCAGGAAGGTGAAGTGCGCCGTGTTGGAGGTTCGAAGGAGCAAAAGATTAATGTGAAGATCATTGCTGCGATGAACATTTCTCCGGAAGAGGCGTTGGAGCGGGGAATTATTCGTTCGGATTTGTTTTTTCGCCTCAATGTCGTAACGATCCAGATGCCTTCACTTTCCGAGCGTAAAACGGATATTCCGGAAATCGTCAATCACTTTATTCAAAAATTCAACAAATCATTTTTTACGGAAGTGCGCGGGATCAGTCAAAAGGCGATGCAGCGGCTTCTTCAATATCCATGGCCCGGGAACATTCGTGAACTGGGACATGCCATCGAGTTAACCTTTAACGTCATGGACGCTGGGGAAGATATGATTGATGAACATCATCTTCCTGCTTATCTTTTCCCTTCAGGAAATTATGCTGCAGCAAATGCGCAAAGCCAGCCTTCCCCATTGAAGAACAGGATTGATTTACCTGTCGTTCTTGAAGAAATGGAAAGGGAAATGATCATCAATATGTTCGAGAAATATAACGGGAATATCAGCAAAACGGCAGAAGCCCTCAATATTAAAAGGCAGGGACTGCAATATAAGTTAAACAAGTACGGCATTGAAAAAGTTTATACGGCAGGGTCGAAGGAGTCCAAGTGAGTTCGTTTTTTTGGAAACGCTGTCACTGTCATATCATGATGTAATCTAAAGGGACTTTCAGAATGTAGACAAGCTCGATGAAAATCGAGTTTGTCTACATTTTTTTTGCTTGTACAAATTTGGACGTTGGTTGGAACGTGGGGCACTCGCTTTCTGTGTGCCGTCCGCCCTCGACGCACTTTCGCCTGTGGGGTCTCCTTTGGACTCGCAGACCCGCTCCAATCAACTATGTTTAAAAATTTGGATAGAACTCCCTGTTTACAAACTCGAGGGTTCCTTTGAAAGAGAGCCTTCTTTTTTATTGCTTGGCGCAAAGAATTTGGCTGCAAAAAATCATGCATAATGAAAAATATCTTGCGATTTTATGCTCGGTTTACCCCCATTTGCTTATGATTACCGTGTTATCAATGTTGGCATCATTCTTGCGAGAGTATATAGATAAGTTCTTATAATAAGGGGGCATTATTAATGAATTTGATGGGAATGGATGTAAAACATAAAGAATACCTAGGTGGACGCAGGCATTATAATGATATCGAATTGTGGAAGGATGTAACGGAAGAGCAGTGGAATGATTGGATCTGGCAATTGACCAATACGATTAAATCACTGGATGATCTGAAAAAGGTCGTCAACCTGACACCGGAAGAAGAGGAAGGAGTCCGGATTTCTACTCAAACGATTCCGTTGAACATTACGCCTTATTATGCTTCTTTGATGAATCCCGATGACCCTCGCTGTCCGATTCGTTTACAGTCTGTACCGCTTTCGGCAGAAATGAACAAGACTAGATATGATTTGGAGGATCCGCTGCATGAGGATGAGGATTCCCCAGTTCCAGGATTGACGCATCGTTATCCGGATCGCGTTCTATTCCTTGTAACGAACCAATGCTCCATGTACTGCAGATATTGTACGCGACGCCGTTTTTCAGGTCAGGTAGGCATGGGTGTTCCCAAGAAGCAGCTTGATGGGGCGATTGAATATATCCGGAACACTCCGGAAGTTAGGGACGTCCTGATCTCTGGCGGTGACGGACTGTTGATCAATGATAAGATCCTTGAATACGTATTGAGTAACCTACGCGCCATCCCGCATGTGGAAATCATCCGGATCGGCACACGTGCACCGGTCGTTTTCCCACAGAGGATTACGGAAAATTTATGTAATATTCTGAAAAAGTACCATCCGGTTTGGTTGAATACGCATTTCAATCATTCGCTTGAACTGACGGATGAAGCGAAAAAAGCATGTGATATGCTCTCGATGGCAGGAGTGCCGCTTGGTAATCAGGCAGTCATCCTCGCTGGTATTAACGATAGTGTCCATATCATGAAAAAGCTTATGCATGACTGTGTTAAAGCAAGGGTAAGACCTTATTACATTTATCAATGTGATCTATCTGAAGGGATTGGCCATTTCCGGGCGCCGGTTTCAAAAGGACTGGAAATCATTGAAGCACTGCGCGGCCATACATCAGGATATGCAGTGCCAACCTTTGTGGTGGATGCTCCTGGCGGAGGCGGAAAGATTGCCTTGACTCCGAATTACCTCCTTTCGCAAAGTCCGGATAAAGTCGTTTTACGGAACTTTGAAGGAGTGATCACAAGCTATCCGGAGCCGAAGAACTATGTGGCCGGCAGTGCGGATGCTTACTTCGATGAAGTGTATGGTACTGCGGATAGGAAAGAAGCCGTCGGGATTTCCGCGCTCATGACGGATGAGAAATTCAACTTGGTGCCAGAGGGCCTTCGTCGTCTTGACAAGAGAAAAGCGTATGAAAGCACTGATGAACATGCTTCCTTGAAGGATCGCCGTGACAAACGGGATGAAATGAAGGAAAAATTAAGGTTGGCCCAAGAAAAAAAGTTGGCCGCTAGCGGCGCGGTGAAATCTGCTGGCAAGGAGGAATGAAGATGGACTGCTTATGGTGCAATGCCCCAAACGTAGAAGAAAGCGAAAAGAAGGATTGTTACTGGATCATGCCTGACGGGAAACGCTCAATAAAAGTCCTTCAAGTTCCGGCCATAAACTGTCCTGAATGTGGAATCTATGTGTCTGATTCAATGAATCAAAAGGTGGATGAAGCCTTATCCATATATGATGTGAGTGAATATCCTGACGAGTTTACGTATGAACAGCTTCTTCAGGCACCTGTCAAAAAATTATTCAATTGGAAATAGAATGCCGGGAGAAGCGGATGTTAGGCATCTCTTCTCCCGAATTCTTTAAATAAGGGGGATACATGATGCCTGTTCAAAAGCTGCCTTTTTTCACCCAAATGGAGACCGGGGATTGTTATACGATGGAGCTCTATCATGATCATGCCAATCAGCGCTTGCGCATGGATGATTATCGGGGAAATATCAAAAAAGCGATCGATCGGGCCCTTGCCATCGCAAAGGAGCAGGGCTTTACAAAAGTGATACTTAAAGCAAGGAATGAAGATGTATCAGCGGCGTTGGGTCAAGGATTCATGCTGGAAGGAATATTGAGCAAGTATTTCAAAGGGAATGATGCCTATTGCATGGCCTTCTATTTAACGGATGAAAGGCGGACTAGCGACTTTTGGGTCAAGGAAGATATGGTCATCCAAGATGTAACCAAGGTTTCAAGACCGATTGAATCCCAGCAAATACCTGAAGGTTATATCCTCCGGTCTGCTACGGAGAAAGATGCACAGGAGCTGGCGAAGCTATATGGTGCCATTTTTGAAACCTATCCTACACCGATGAATGATGAGCGATATATCAAGAAAGTGATGGAGGAAGGGACGATCTTTAGTGTTATCGAATATGAAGGAGCCATCGTGAGTGCTGCATCCGCTGAAGTGAATGAAATGTATCATAATGCTGAAATAACGGACTGTGCAACAATTCCCCAGCATCGAAAGCATGGTTTCATGAAGGTGCTCATCTCCGCATTGGAACAAGAATTGTTCAGGAAAAACATTTATTGCTCTTATTCATTGGCCCGTTCATTGTCAATGGGCATGAACGCGGTCTTTCATCAGCTGGGATATGAATATGGCGGCAGAATGACGAAGAATTGCAATATTTGGGATAAGTATGAGGACATGAATATTTGGGGTAAAGATTTATCCCTCAAGTAGGAGGATTTTTCTATGGCTAAATACACATGGGTTGATAAAGAAACCTGCATTGCTTGCGGGGCGTGTGGTTCAACAGGTCCTGACATTTATGACTATGACGATCAAGGGATCGCTTTCGTGATCCTTGACGATAATCAGGGGATTGCCGAAGTTCCTGAAATCCTGCATGATGACATGCAAGATGCCATGGAAGGCTGCCCTACGGAATCCATCCTGATTCAGGATGAGCCTTTCAGTCTTGTAAGAACGTAATAGATTAATAGATATTGTGAACGAACGTGAAAAAGGAGAGATGAAATGGAACGAAATCATTTGATTAAGCCTACTTTAGATCATGACTATCCCACTATCTCTCATGGGAATGGAATTTATCTTTATGATACAGATGGAAAGCAGTATATAGACGGCTCATCAGGAGCGGTCACGGCAAGTACCGGACATGGTGTATTGGATATTGTCGAGGCCATGACGGAGCAGGCCCGCAAGGTTTCTTTTGCATATAGGTCTCATTTTACGAGCGGGGCCGCAGAGGCATTGGCCAAAAAGCTAAGTGAGCTGGCTCCAGGGGATTTGAATTGGTCATTTTTTGTGAACAGTGGATCGGAAGCGACCGAAACGGCAATGAAGATTGCGATTCAACATTGGCAAGAAAAAGGGTTTGAACGAAAAAATCGCATAATCTCAAGGTGGACGAGTTATCACGGGATCACGATGGGCGCTTTATCGATGTCAGGCCATGTACCAAGAAGAAAACGTTTTGTGCCGCTATTGGAGGATTTCCCTAGCATATCTGCTCCTTACTGCTATCGCTGTCCTCATAATAATGAAACTTCAGGATGCAAGCTTAAGTGTGCAGATGAACTGGAGACAGCCATTCAAAGGGTCGGCTCCGAGAATATCGCAGCCTTCATCGCAGAACCGATAATCGGGGCATCCGCTGGTGCTGTAACACCGCCGGATGGCTACTATCAAAGGATTAAGGAAATCTGCGAAACCTATGACATTCTTTTTATCGCCGATGAGGTAATGACGGGAATCGGCCGGACAGGAAAAATGTTCGCAATGGAACACTGGGGAGTCACCCCGGATATCATCGCATTGGGTAAAGGAATGAGCGCCGGGTATACTCCAATCGCAGCCACGATGATTACTGACCGTGTCATGGAGCCCATTTTAAAAGGCTCGAAATCAATCATGGCTGGACACACATATAGTGCAAACCCCCTATCGGCAGCCATTTCATTGGAAGTGCTTTCCTACATTGAGCGCAATGACCTGGTTCGGGCAGCGGAAGAGAAAGGTCAATATCTGTTTCAGAAGCTGCAAGGGTTGGCTAAAGAATTCGACATCATCGGTGATGTTAGAGGGAAAGGGCTTCTCCTTGGTCTTGAGTTTGTCTCAGATCGGGTGTCAAAAAAGCCATTCGACTTGCAAATCGGCCTGACTCCAAGGCTTGTCAATAAGGCTTTTGCGAAGGGGTTGATAATCTATCCTGCTTCAGGTGCGATTGAAGGAATCGCTGGTGATGCGGTTATCATATCTCCGCCATTAATCATTACGAATGAAGAAATCGATCGCCTTGTCATGATACTGGAAGCTTCCCTCAATGAGTTGCGGCAAGAATTGCACGCGGAAGGTTTGATTGAAGACATGCAGGCTATTTAGGAGGAACGGTATGAAGCAGGTCATTACGAAGAAAAACAAAATTGTGACCATGGAAGAAGCGCTGGAGCATATTTCCGATGGATGCACACTCATGTATGGCGGATTTGGCGGAGTGGGGACTCCTCCGACGCTTGTACAGGGTATCCTTGACAAGGGCGTTAAGGAATTGACCTTGATTGGCAATGATACTGGATTCCCTGATATCGGCATTGGCCGGCTTGTGACCGCTGAAAGGGCAAAGAAAGTGATCGCTTCGCATATTGGATCCAATCCTAATGCCGGCAAGCTCATGACTGAAGGAAAGCTGCAAGTCGAATTTTCACCGCAGGGGACATTAGCCGAACGAATTCGTGCCGGCGGTGTAGGCTTAGGCGGGGTTTTTGTCGATGTCGGGATTGGTACGATAGCCGAAGAAGGCAAGGACAAGATTGTGATAGAAGGAAAAGAATATTTGGTGGAAACCGCTCTGACGGCTGAAGTCAGCATCGTCCATGCCAAAAAAGCCGATTCACTTGGGAATTTAGTGTACGACAAGACGGCATGCAATTTCAATCCGCTGGTAGCGATGGCAGGGGCCTTCACGATTGCGGAAGTGGAGGAAATCGTTCCTGCAGGCGAATTGGATCCGGAATGTATTGCCACACCAGGCATTTATGTAGATATGGTGATTCCGACAAAAGGGGTGAATTGGAAATGGGCATGGCAGTAGATGTACGAAATCGCATCGCGAAACGCGCCGCCAAGGAAATCCATGACGGATTGATCGTCAATTTAGGCATTGGCATCCCTACCTTGGTGGCGGATCATATTCCTCAAGATATCCATGTGCTGTTCCATGCGGAAAATGGAGTTCTCGGTACGGGGCCAAGTCCTGAACCCGGAAAAGAAGATCCTGCCCTCTGTAATGCGGGAGGTTTCCCGATCACCACTGTAATGGGAGCTTCTTACTTTGACAGTGCAACGGCATTTGGGATGATCAGGAAAGGATACATCGACATCACCATCCTTGGAGCCCTGGAAGTCAGTGAAAAAGGGGATTTGGCGAATTGGATCGTCCCAGGAAAACGGGTGCCGGGTATGGGCGGGGCAATGGAGCTTGCCCAGAAAGCCAAGAAGGTGATCGTCCTGATGAATCACGTGAATAAGCAGGGTGAATCTAAGATCCTGAAGACATGTACGCTTCCATTGACGGCAAGAAAGAGTGTGGATTTAATCATTACGGATATGGCTGTCATGGAAGTAACAGAAGAGGGATTGGTGCTTAAGGAAGTGATGGCGCCATATACCGTGGATGATGTGCTAAGGAATACAGAGGCATCATTGAAAATCCATGCTGCCGTCAACACCATTGAATAAGCCGAAAAAGGAACAGAATATGTGTAATTAAGGAGGATAAACGTGCCGGATATACAAAAACGGATAAACCAATGGATCAAGGATCATCGGGAAGAAGGAACGAATCTATTGCAAAAAATGGTACAAGCCCCGAGTACACAAGGAAATGAAGCCGGGGCACAGGCCATCGTCGCCCAAAAGCTGCAGGAAATGGGTTTGCAGATCGATAGCTGGGAACCTGACGGCAGCGAGCTGAAAAAGCATTCTTATTTCTATTCTCCGCGCAGTGAATTCTCCAACAGCCCCAATGTGGTGGGTATCATGAAAGGGACTGGAGGCGGACGTTCAATCATCTTGAACGGACACATCGATGTGGTTCCGGACGGAGACCGAGATCAGTGGGACGACGACCCATATAGCGGCGCGATTAAGAATGGAAGAATGTTTGGACGCGGCGTAACCGATATGAAGGGTGGAAATGTATCGCTGATCCTGGCGATGCAGGCATTGAAGGAAAATGGCATCCAATTAAAAGGAGATGTCATTTTTCAAAGTGTAATTGAAGAAGAAAGCGGCGGTGCCGGAACATTAGCGGCTGTCCTGAGAGGATATAAAGCCGATGCCGCCCTGATCCCTGAACCGACGAATATGAGGATCTTCCCAAAACAGCAGGGTTCGATGTGGTTCCGAATCCATGTTAAAGGCCGGTCAGCCCATGGCGGAACAAGGTATGAAGGCGTTAGTGCGATTGAAAAAAGCATGACTGTCATCAATCATATTCGTGCCTTGGAAGAAAAGCGAAATGCACGTATCAGTGATCCGCTTTATCAGAATACACCCATTCCGATTCCAATCAATCTTGGTGTCATTGAAGGCGGTAATTGGCCGTCATCCGTTCCCGACCTTGTGAAAGTCGAAGGAAGGATGGGCGTTGCGCCTGAGGAAACGATGGAGCAGGCGAAAGAGGAAATGGCTGCCTGGTTATTGCAACTCGAGGAAGCCGACCAATGGTTCAAAGAAAACCCGCCCGTATTGGAATGGTTCGGTGCACGCTGGGTTCCAGGATCAATTGATGTAGAGCATGAACTGATGAATGCACTAGTTCATCAATATCGGCAAGTTGCCGGACAGGACCCGGTCATTGAAGCCTCCCCTTGGGGAACGGACGGGGGGTTGCTGACACATGTCGGGGAAACGCCAGCAATCGTTTTCGGACCAGGAGTAACTGAGGTTGCCCACTATCCAAATGAATACATCCTGCTCGATAACGTGTTCTCCACAGCCGAAATCATTGCGCTTACTCTAATTCAATGGTGTGGAATGGAGACTGGGCAGGATGGGGTCACCCGATCCGGGACCAGGGAGACGATACTAGGAAATGGCAATTAAACTGGATGGCATCCCAGCAAGTGAAGCGAACGATTAAGTCTTTCACAAAGCGGTTGTTAAAAAACTCTTTTATTCTTGAACTTTTAACTTTAAAAGAAAATGAGGTAGGAACCTTATGGACATGAATCTCATTGATAATGAAGAACCGACAGTTAAAAGGAATCCCATTGATAATCAAGAACCGACAGTTAAAAGGCAACTGAAAGCAAGACATATGACCATGATTGCCATTGGCGGTTCAATAGGAACCGGATTATTCCTGGCAAGCGGGGCAACCATCCAGAGCGCAGGGCCCGGCGGTGCCCTCGCTGCCTATGCCTGTATTGGGATCATGGTTTATTTCCTGATGACAAGCTTAGGGGAAATGGCGACATATATGCCTGTGTCGGGATCCTTTTCCACCTATGCCACACGCTTTGTTGATCCTGCATTCGGCTTTGCACTTGGCTGGAATTATTGGTTTAACTGGGCAGTCACGCTTGCCGTGGAAATAGCTGCAGCAGCCATCATCATGAAATTCTGGCTCCCTGATGTACCCAGCCTGATATGGAGTGCCTTATTTCTTGGAATCGTCTTCACCCTCAACGCCCTATCCATTAAAAGCTATGGTGAATCTGAATATTGGTTTGCCCTAATAAAAGTCATTGCCATCATTTGCTTCATCGTCATTGGTTTATTGACCATATTGGGGATTTTTGGCGGAAAGGTGATCGGATTTGAAAACTTCACCATGGATGAGGCACCGTTCAAGGGAGGATTTTTATCGATCATCTCAATCTTTCTAATCGCGGGATTTTCTTTTCAAGGCACGGAACTGGTTGGTATTGCTGCCGGGGAAAGTGAAGAACCCGAAAAAAATGTTCCGAATGCAATCCGCCAAGTATTTTGGCGCATCCTACTATTTTACATCGGGGCAATCCTGATACTTGGTCTCTTAATACCGTATACGAGTCCAAGCTTGTTGAACGGAGATGTCGAAAACATTTCTGTAAGCCCTTTCACACTTGTCTTTGAACGGGCAGGGCTGGCATTCGCGGCATCCGTCATGAATGCAGTCGTGTTAACCTCCTTACTATCCGCCGGGAACTCGGGGCTATATGCATCAACAAGGATGTTATGGTCGATGGCAAAAGATCATCAAGCTCCCAAATTCCTGGCCAAAGTCAACCGCAGGGGGATCCCGATGAATGCCTTGATCATGACGTCCTTAATTGGAGGGTTCGCCTTCTTGACCTCCATTTTTGGGGACCATGTATTTACATGGCTATTGAATGCATCCGGGCTGACTGGCTTCATCGCCTGGATTGGAATCGCCATAAGCCATTATCGCTTTAGACGTGCCTATGTTGCACAGGGTGGTGACCTAAACGAACTGAAATATAAAGCAAAATGGTTTCCATTCGGTCCGATTCTTTCATTCACCCTGTGCATGCTCGTCATAGCAGGACAGAACTATGGAGCATTCCTAAGCGGCAGCATCGACTGGTATGGCGTCGCCGTCTCCTATATCGGATTACCGATATTCCTGGCAGTCTGGTTAGGATACAAGATTTATCACAAGACCAAATTAATAGCATTAAAAGATTGTCAATTCGATAAATCAGATGTGGCTTGATACCAATGGAAAAAACCTGAGCCCCCCTTTGGGGACTCAGGTTTTTTTATGAAGATTTGTATCGAAATCGAATTATATCTGCGAAAATCAGAATATATCTGCGAAAATCCAGTTATATCTCCGAAAAACGCAATATATCTACGAAAATCGAATTATATCTGCGAAACGGCAATTATCTCATCTCAAATGATTTTTTTATAGCTGAATAATTGGAGAAGTGGTGCAATATTATTCTATGTACGATTATGCTGTGGATGAAAGGAAACTGATGATGAAAGAGGCGTTTCGCGGTTCTGGAATTGGAGTCATTTTCATGGCGGTATTCGGGACACTGTGGGCGGGTACCGGTGTAATGGGATTGCAGGGGTGGGGGTTTCCCTACGTGGAACTCGCAGCCATATTCGTGGGAATCATCATGGTTATCGTTGGCATTTCATTAATTCATGCATCACAAAAAATGTCCAATCAAGTTTCAGATGATGGGGCAAGACGTCTTAAGCGTATCGGATTTTTGTTTAATATGGTCTTCATTGCCGAAGGTTTGCTGATCGGGATTGCCATTGCCATCTGTAACTTGATCAATCAGACCGATCTTATACCGGGAGTCATCGCCATTATTGTAGGGATTCATTTTTTGCCATTGGCGTCACTTTTCCAAATCAAGGTTTATTATGCAACAGGTGTGCTTCTCTGTTTATTGGCGCTTATCACATGGCTGGTTGTGCCAGACACCGTCATGGTTGGGGAACATCAAATCCTTGCACCGTTATCATTGCTCGGCTTTGGATGCGCGCTAATACTCTGGACCACTGGACTTACGCTATGGCTTGGAATGAAGAATTCAAGCCGAACGATAACCGATGAAGAATGAATCAATGAAAAAACCCGTCATGGCGAACGGGTTTTTTCATTTAATTTTTCATCCAGGTCAAGAGCCTGACAATTTGAAATGGTTCATACCAAACGAGAATGAAACTTAAAAGAAAGAATGCAGCCACAGCCAAAAATTTCGACATTCCTCTTTCATTTTTATACATGGCCCCTAAGCTGCATAACATACCAATTAGCAACGCCCCGAATCCTGAAATCATAAGCAGCTCGGAGGCTTTTGAAAAAGCAAGGGAACAGCAAAATGAAAGTAGTCCAATCACTGCAAATACGATTGACCAATTGCTTAAACGTTTCATAGAAACTCCTTTTTTACTAATTATACCAATTTGGTGTTAGTAATGGAATGAAAAAATTGGGGTTGTCACTTATGGGAATATATTGTAATATATATAACAATATAAAATTTTAGAAGCATTGATAAGGACATGAATCATGTTTACGGCCTGCAGAGAGGGAAGGAAAGCTGCGAACTTCCTGGCTTAGGATATTGATTTACCGCCTTTGAGCTATATCGGTGAACAAGAGTAACTGGTATCGTATAAGCTGCGTTACAGCTCCAGAGCCATGAGTGTTTTTTGCTTATGGGAAATTGGGTGGAATCACGGGTAAACGCACTCGTCCCTTACATAGGGATGGGTGTGTTTTTTTTATATATACAAATATTGCGAAGATGAGGACATGAATCATTTTTACGGCCTGCAGAGAGGGAAGGAAAGCTGCGAACTTCCTGGCTTAGGAAACTGATTTACCGCCTTTGAGCTATATCGGTGAACAAAAGTAACTGATATCGTCTAAGCTGCGTTACAAGCTCCAGAGCCATGAGCGTTTTTTGCTTATGGGAAATTGGGTGGAATCACGGGTAAACGCACTCGTCCCTTACATAGGGATGGGTGCGTTTTTTTTATATATACAAATATTGCGAAGATGAGGACATGAATCATTTTTACGGCCTGCAGAGAGGGAAGGAAAGCTGCGAACTTCCTGGCTTAGGAAACTGATTTACCGCCTTTGAGCTATATCGGTGAACAAAAGTAACTGATATCGTCTAAGCTGCGTTACAAGCTCCAGAGCCATGAGCGTTTTTTGCTTATGGGAAATTGGGTGGAACCACGGGTAAACGCACTCGTCCCTTGCATAGGGATGAGTGCGTTTTTTTATTATTAAAAAAGGAGTGTTTATGTGATGGGTGAAAAAATGATTAAAGTTCAATTCCCGGATGGGCAGCAAAAGGAGTATCCGCAAGGGATCACAGTGGAAGGTGTGGCAGGCTCAATCAGCCCAAGTTTAAGGAAAAAGGCAGTAGCTGGAAAACTGGATAAGCAATTGGTTTATCTAAGTCATAAGCTTAATAAGGATGGCGAACTGTCGATCTTGACTCTCGATTCGGATGAAGGATTACAAGTATTAAGACATACAGCGGCTCATGTTTTGGCACAGGCTGTGAAAAGAATTTACGAAAATGTGGAATTAGGGATGGGACCAGTCGTGGAAGACGGTTTTTACTATGATTTTAAGTTAGACCACTCTTTGAGCTCAGAAGATCTGCAAGCCATTGAAAAAGAGATGGAACATATCATAAGTGAAAATCTGGAAATTAAAAGGATCGAAGTGACTTATGAAGAAGCTGTGAAGTTATTCGAGGGGAGAGGGGAGTCATTCAAGTTGGATATAGCAAAGAACATCCCCAATGGTGAAAAATTAACGCTCTATCAACAGGGGGAATTCATCGATCTTTGCAAAGGGCCCCACCTTCCATCCACATCATTTGTAAAATCATTCAAATTGACTCGTGTATCTGGTGCCTATTGGCGGGGAGACAATCAAAATGAAGTTCTCCAAAGGGTGTATGGCGTGGCTTTCCGAAAGAATAAGGACTTACAGGATCATTTTAAATTCCTGGAAGAAGCGGCCAAACGCGATCATCGTAAATTAGGGAAGCAGTTGGAGTTATTCATGTTTTCAGAGGAAGCCCCTGGAATGCCATTTTATTTATCGAAAGGACAAATCGTTAGAAATGAATTGGAGAAGTTCTCGCGGGAGCTTCAGACTGAAGCTGATTACGACGAAGTTCGGACTCCTTTCATGATGAACCAGCGGTTATGGGAACAATCGGGCCATTGGGATCATTATCACGAGAATATGTACTTCACTGAGGTGGATCAAACAAAATTCGCGATGAAGCCAATGAACTGTCCGGGTCATATGCTTATATTCAAAAACACTCTTTATTCTTACAGGGATTTACCCATCCGGATGGCCGAATTCGGTCAAGTCCACCGTCATGAATATAGCGGTGCATTGAACGGGATGCTGCGTGTCCGTACATTTTGCCAGGATGATGCCCACATCTATGTACGGCAGGATCAAATCGAAAGTGAAATTAAACAAGTGTTTCATCTGATCGATAAGGTGTATCGCACTTTTGGGTTCGAGTATTCCGTGGAGCTCTCGACTCGCCCGGAGGATTCAATGGGCGATGATTCCCTTTGGGAAGCTTCTGAAACTGCCTTGAAAAATGTTCTGGAAAGCATTGGGATACAATATCAAGTAAATGAAGGGGACGGGGCATTTTATGGACCGAAAATTGATTTTCATATTAAAGATGCATTAAAACGAAGCCACCAATGTGCAACAATCCAACTTGATTTTCAAATGCCCGACAAATTTGATCTGACTTACATCGATGAAAATAATGAAAAAGTCCGTCCGGTCGTCATTCATCGTGCCATCTTTGGATCGATCGATCGATTTTTTGGAATCCTGATAGAACATTTTGCCGGTGCTTTTCCGGTATGGCTCGCCCCGGTGCAAGTACAGATCATCCCCGTCTCACAAGTTCACCTGGATTATTGTTTACAGGTTCAAAAAGCACTGAAGAAACAAGGCATAAGAGTGAAAATCGATGATCGGAATGAAAAGCTGGGGTATAAAGTCAGGGAAGCACAGATGGGGAAAATCCCATATATGCTGGTCCTTGGAGATAAAGAAGAGAAAGAAAATGAAGTGAATGTCCGGAAATACGGGGAACAAGAATTTGAAAATGTCACAATAGAAGCGTTCATCAAGAAAATGGACCATCAAATAAAAGAACGCAGCATCTAACAAGAACGCAGCTTGGAACTCACGAGTAAAAGCGCCGAATTCACGAGTAAAAGCGCGAAACTCACGAGTAAAAGCGCGAAACTCACAAGTATGGAATAAAAAAGACAGCCGAATAAATCGGCTGTTTCTTTTTATCTACAAATCCATACCCAGCCAACACCAGGAATGAGCTGCTGGAAACAGTTACCCCCCGGGCCGCCTTGACCGTCGCCACCGACTGGGCAGGTTAATCCTAGGTATGTAATCCAACTATATGTGTATGATGTACCTCATTTGGTATGCCGCCTTCGAGTATCTGTACCATTCCAGTAGTATTATTTATCCCCATTAAAATAAAGGTGTGCTGGGTGTTGCCCGAAAAACCTCTGAAGCTATGACCTTGCCTGCCTGCGTTTAAATGGCTCTGAATAGTGGCTCCTGGAACCTGTGTTTGTACTGGCAGTCTGTCATCGTAATAAGGCAAATTAATATGGAGCAGTATAATATGGAACATTATAAGAGTGATAGCCGTAATTATACATTCAAGAAATCCTCCCTTTGTGTTTACCCTTTCAGGCTATGAACAATGAGGAATAAGTGTCCGACATGGACAAAGAAGGATAATAAAATAGCGGTCAATTTTATATAAAGCAATTCCCGAGTAAATGCTCAACTTCTTATGTAAATAAAACCTTTGCTGCCTGGATGGCAAAGTATATGCCGATCCCTATAAGGGATATCCCCGAAATGATCGAGATGCCCATTAGAATGGGTTTGGATAAAAAGCGTCTGAAGGTGCTGGCGATGATGGCCATTACGAAATCCCAGGTTAAGAGGCCGATAAGGATTCCTGAGCTGTACAAAAGTAAATGATCCATATCATATTTTGACGCGGAGTTCGCGAGAATGGATCCGTAAATCCCCAGCCAAAACAATATGGATAAGGGATTCGAAAGGGACATGATGAATCCTGTCAGGAATGAAGAAAAAAGGGAATCTTTCGCTTTTCGTGCATTCACTTCAATCTTGCCTGCACTTAGCAGACTTTCGATTCCGGTATAGGTCAGGACGAAAAATCCAAACAGCCATAAAAATGTCTTCATGAAGGAGTTGTCCAAAAAGTGGACGACCCCGAAAAAGACGAGGGCTATAAAAACAAAATCCGCTAAAATGGCACCCCAGCCAAATACCCAGGCATGCCAAAAACCCTTCTTGATTCCTTTGTCCAATTGAGCAGCGTTTATGGGACCGATAGGAGCCGCCAGTGATAAACCTAATAATACAAAGCTGAAAAAAACACCCAATTCATCACCTCATCGTTTTACACTTCGCTTATTTGAATGTATTCAAACATTCGGACTTGTACCACCTTTTTAGTCCTTTTTTTGAGTTTAGTCCGCCTTGTCTGACCTGGTTTTTTTGTAGCAACACAGAAATCTCCTTCATAATGTAATTTAGTCAAATGGAAAGACGCCTATTTTAGTGCATGCGCTATTCAAAGCGGAATTGGAGGAGAATTATGCCTGAATTATCGATGCCGAATAAATACAAAACAATTCTAGATATCATGCATACTGATATTGCAATAAATGAAATGAAGGATCATTTTGAAGAAGGATTTTCAAATGCGTTAAACCTTATTAAAGTATCAGCCCCTTTCGTTTTACATGAAGGTAATGGTATCAATGACAATTTAAATGGTGTGGAGCGGATTCTTACCTTTGATGCTCTGGATATTAAGGATAAACAAATAGAAGTGGTTCAATCTTTGGCAAAGTGGAAAAGAATCACTCTTTTAAGGTATGGTTTGGCTTGTGATGAAGGCATTTACACAAATATGAATGCAATAAGACGTGATGAAAAACTGGATCATTTACACTCGTTATTTGTGGATCAATGGGACTGGGAGAAAGTCATAACGAAAGAACAACGTAACGTGGATACATTAATATCCGAAGTGGAAAAAATATATAGTGCCATTAAATCGACCGAACGTTATATGTTTGAATTCCATCATCTGCTTAAGCCGGTGTTACCTGAGGACATTCACTTCATTACGACCCAGGAGTTGGAGGATTTATACCCGGATCTTACTCCGAAGGAAAGAGAGAACGTGGCAGCGAAGAAATATGGTGCAATTTTCATTATGAAAATTGGCGGAGCGTTGCAATCGGGGGAAAGGCATGATGGACGTTCACCGGATTATGATGATTGGGATCTAAATGGAGATATCGTTTTATGGAACCCACTCTTGGAATGTGCTTTTGAGGTTTCATCAATGGGCATTCGAGTAGATGAAAAGTCATTGTTAAAACAATTAAGATTATCCAAAAACGAAAATCGTAAGGAACTCGATTATCATAAGGCCGTATTGGAAGGAAAGCTTCCATATTCAATAGGCGGGGGAATAGGTCAATCCAGATTATGCATGTTTTTGCTGAAGAAGGCACATATTGGCGAGGTTCAGGTTTCGGTATGGAATGACCAAATAATAGAGGAATGTGAAAAAAGGAATATTATTCTTTTATAACGACGAAAGCAGGAAACCCATTTTAGAATGGTTAGATTGTAGGCAAAAGGAGTTCTATCCAAATTTTTAAACATAGTTGATTGGAAACGGGTATGTGAGACTCCTGCGGGAATAGCGAGTCCAAGGGACGCCGAGGGCGGACTGCCCGGGAAAGCGAGTGCCCTACGTTCCAATCAACGTTCAAATTTGTACAAGCAGAAAAAGAAGGACCATTCTTAAACGGTATGGTTTTTTTGTTTGAAAGGGAATAGGGGTAATTTTGGGAGAAGCGCAACTGAATAAATGTTTATGCACTATAACATAATAATTTAAGACATCTAATATATGATGACAAAACAAATTGGTTTCACAGATGGTTACCTTTTATGCAATAAGTTGCTTTTATAATGGATGAGGAGTGTAAGTATGGAAGGTCATGAGAAGCAAAATAAAGATGTAAGCGTGTGGTGCTTGATTAGTATGGCATCGATTCCATTGGTTATGACACTTGGAAATTCAATGCTTATCCCGGTTTTGCCCATTTTCGAGGAAAAGGTGGGGATATCTTCATTTCAATCAAGCATGGTGATAACAAGCTATTCCGTTGCATCCATCTTTTTAATTCCCATTGCTGGTTATTTATCAGATCGATTCGGACGGAAAATGGTCATCCTGCCAAGCTTGATCCTAGCCCTTATCGGTGGTTTGATCGCAGGTTATGCGTCATGGAAAATGGAAAATCCCTATACATGGATCATCATTGGGAGGGTATTGCAAGGGATTGGGGCGTCTGGGGCATCACCAATCATTTTGCCTTTGGTGGGGGATTTATACAAAGATGATGATGAAAAAACGAGTTCTTGTTTGGGAATCATAGAAACCTCGAATACGTTTGGAAAAGTGCTTAGTCCAATATTGGGTTCCCTGTTTGCTGCATTTATCTGGTTTTTACCATTCTTCTCGATTTCATTCTTCAGTTTAATATCTATTGTTTTGGTCTTTTTCTTTATAAAGGTACCAAAAGAGAAGGATGAGCCGAAGAAATTCAAAGATTTCTGGCATGATACGAAAAAAATATTCAAGAAGGAAGGAAAATGGTTATATACGGTTTTCCTGATTGGTGTCTTTGTCATGTTGGCTTTATTCGGTGTTCTTTTCTTTTTGTCTGATAATTTGGAAAAAATCCATGATTTGCATGGTATCAAAAAAGGTTTAGTGATAGCGATCCCGCTATTTTTTCTTTGCGTATCTTCTTATGTTGCAGGGAAAAAAATCAAGGGGGAATTACCAATCATGAAAAAGATCATCATGATCAGTTTAGCTGTCCTTTCAATCAGCCTTGTATTTGTCGGTTTTACTAAAAACAGGGTCGTCCTTCTATTGATAATAACAAGCTTGGTGGGCATAGCAATTGGTGCTTTATTGCCGACACTCGACGCAATCATCACTCAAAATATAGAAAAGGAACAGCGGGGGACGATAACCTCCTTCTACATGTCATCAAGGTTCATCGGCGTTGCGGCAGGCCCTCCGGTCATGTCCCTTGTCATGAAAAATCATATCAATTTGACCTATATCATTTCAGGGATCATCGGTATAGGCATCGTATTGATTGTTATGAAATTCATTAGTTCAGACAAAAAAGAAGCTGCTGCCTAATCGGCTTCAATACATCTCCAAAAAGCCGGGTTTTCCCACGGCTTTTTTGTGAATCGTGAAATTTTTTTGGCATGTGGTTATAGGCAGAGGGTTGTCACATAAAATGTACAAGTCATGAACTAGCTCGAAGGAGTGATGCTTTTTGAGTGTACATTTACTGCTAAGTTACTTTTTCTTAGGACTTACCCTTGCAGCACCGATCGGCCCGGTGAACTCCGCTCGTATCGATAAAGGAATCAAGAACGGGTTTTGGCATGCCTGGATCGTTGGGGCAGGGTCGATGATCGCAGATGCCTTGTTCATGATTTTAGTATATGTAGGAATGGTACGGTTTTTAGAAATCCCGATCGTCCAGATATTTCTTTGGCTTTTTGGCGGATTTGTGCTTATTTATTCCGGTGTGGAGAGTGTATTACGGGTTAATACGATATTATTAAATGAATACAGGAATAGAGATTCTTTAATTTCCTGTTTTTTGACTGGGTTCATCATGTCCGTGACCAGTCCATTATCCATTTTATTTTGGTTGGGGATTTATGGATCTGTTTTAGCTAAAACGGCTTCAAGTTATGGGACATCCCAACTTTTCATTTATAGCGGGATGATCTTTCTTGGTCTTACCTGCTGGGATTTTTTTGTAGCGGCATTAACGAATGGATTTCGCAGGTTCTTAAATGAAAAAAGCTTAATGGCCATTTCAATCATCTCTGGATTATCATTGGTCGGCTTTGGGGTTTATTTTGCTTATCAAGGCATTTCTGCCATCCTATCTTAAAGGAGAATGCTTCAGGTTATTACATAGCGTATTTGAAAACTTCTTCCTTGCATAATTCATTGTGGCAATATCAACACTATGAATGATGGAAGGGGGTAATGTTATGACAACAAAAGCCAATTGCAGTTCAGCCAAAGGAAAGGCTGTCCAAGATTCCAATGCATCGGGTGAACAACAGGGCGACATGAAATGGTGGCAGCTATCATTGGTCGGGGTGGGCTGTACGATCGGGACAGGGTATTTCCTCGGATCGACCATAGGGATTAAGACGACTGGGCCATCCATTGTATTTTCATTTGTATTGGCTGCACTGGGTACCTATATCGTTTATAATCTGCTTGCCAAGATGACGGCTGCCGATCCTCAAGAAGGTTCTTTTTGTTATTATGCCAATAAAGCATTTGGACGATGGGCGGGCTTTAGCTGTGGCTGGAATTATTGGTCCTCCAATATATTGATCATGGGAAGCCAGCTTACTGCGCTTTCGCTATTATCTCAATTTTGGTTCCCGAAAGTGCCGCTTTGGCTATTTGCATCCGGTTTTGCCATTGTTTCAATCGTGGTGGTATTGCTGGGAACAAAAGGATTCGACAGGGTGGAAAACATCCTTGCTGTAATTAAGACAGCAGCAATCGTAATGTTTATCATCATTGCAATATGTGCCGTTTGCGGCTGGTTCGGTCTTGCTGGAGATAAACCGCCATCATTTCCGAATACGTTCAATGAATTATTCCCAAAAGGGTTAAAGGGGTTTTGGACATCCCTTATCTATGCCTTTTATGCGTTTGGCGGCATTGAGGTCATTGGATTGATGGCGATGCAGCTTAAAAAGAAAGAAGATGCACCAAAGGCAGGGACGATCATGCTCTTGGTCCTTACCATCATATATGTGGTTTCATTGGGATTAGCCGTAACCATGATTTCGTTAGGGGCATTCAGTGAAAAAGAAAGCCCATTCGTTTCGGCATTGGACAGTTATCACCTGACATTTTTCCCGCACGTTTTTAATGGTGCGATCATCATTGCCGGTTTCTCGACGATGACCGCTTCACTATTCGGTGTAACCAATCTGTTGGTAACGCTATCCAATGATGGGAATGCACCCGCATTATTCATGCAAAAGATCAAGAAATTCAAAGATCTTCCGTTGCCGTCACTGGGTCTAGGAGCCTTAGGACTCTTAGGATCGATCATCACTGCCTTGCTCCTGCCAGGCAAGATTTATGAATACATTACAACATCCGCTGGTATATTGCTTTTGTATAACTGGGCATTCATCATTCTTTCTTCATTCAAAATCCTGGAAAATAAGATGTGGAGTAAGATTACGGCCGTTTTCGGACTGCTTTTAATTTTAGCGGCCGTAAGTGGAACACTGCTTGAAAAAGAGATACGTCCAGGATTTTTCATCAGCCTTTTATTCATCGTGATCATCGGTCTTGCGGCCGTTTTCATGAAGTTCAAGGTATGGAATAAGAACAAGGCAATGGCCGCAAAAGCGAGTAAATCAGGACTTGATTGAAAAAAGGAACTCGACTAATTCAAAGTCGAGTTCCTTTCGATTTGACGCTAAATTTCAATGATTATTGGAAGGATCATTGGTTTTTTCTTAGTTTGATTAAAGAGATATTGCCCCAGTTCCTTCTTAATGGTTTGTTTAATGATGTTCCACCGGTATATTTTTTCACTTTGTAAGTCGTTAACCGTTTTCGTGACAATACGATTCACATTTTTAAGGAGATCCTCGGAATTTTGAACATATACAAATCCACGGGAAATGGTATCGGGTCCTGATACTATTTTTCTTTCCGTCTTGCTTAGTGTTATGACGATGACGAGCATTCCATCTTCGGAAAGCTGCTTACGGTCCCGCAGAACGATTTCTCCAACATCCCCGACACCAACACCGTCGACAAAGGTATTGCCGGCAGCCACCTTTCTTGTTTGACGGGCAACGGCGTTTTCGATATCCACCACATCACCATTATTGATGATGAAAGTATGATCCTTTTCCACCCCGACAGACTCTGCTAACAATCGATGCTGGTGCAGCATCCGGTACTCACCGTGAATCGGGATGAAATACTTAGGTTTCATCAGGGTAAGCATGAGCTTTAACTCTTCCTGGTAAGCATGTCCGGATACATGCATGCCCGTTACAGTCCCAGAACCGTAAATGACCTTGGCACCCAGTTGAAACAGGTTGTCGATGATACGTGAAACATCCCGTTCATTTCCGGGTATTGGTGTGGAGGCAAGGATCACTGTATCGTCAGGCAATATGCTCATATCCCGATAATTCGAACTGGAAAGGCGGGAAAGGGCGGCAAACGGCTCTCCTTGACTTCCTGTACATAAGACCGCAACCCTTTCCGGAGCATAACTATCGACTTCTTGTGGTTGGATAAGCATCCCATCAGGAACCTCGAGATAGCCGCGTTCAATGGCAACGGTTACGACGTTCACCATGCTTCGCCCAATCAGGGCTAGTTTCCGGTTTGTCTTCTGTGCAGCGTTCACAACTTGCTGAACACGATTGACATTTGAAGCGAATGTCGAAAGGATGACCTTCTGTTTTGCCTGCATGAAGGCCTCTTCAATATGGCTGCCAACCAGATGCTCCGAGGGACTGGAGCCGGGACGCTCTGCGTTCGTGCTTTCCGATAGTAAAACGAGGACACCTTCACTCCCGATTTTGGCCATTTTATGAATATCGGGATACTGATCATTCATCGGGGTCAAGTCAAACTTGAAGTCCCCTGTATGAACGACCGTGCCTTCCGGCGTATGCATGGTGACTCCGAGGCAATCGGGAATACTATGATTCGTTTTGAAAAAGTCCAGAAACATCTCCCCGAATTCCAGCTTTGAATCCGAATTGATCTGGATTAATTCCGTATCACCCAAAAGGTTATGTTCTTTTAACTTCAATTCAATCAAACCAAGTGTTAAACGTGTGGCATAAATGGGTACATTCAATTTTTTCAAGAAATAGGGGATACCGCCGATATGATCTTCATGCCCATGAGTCACAATCAAAGCGCGGATCTTTTCCTTATTCTCCTGAAGAAAGGAAATATCAGGAATGATCAAATCGACTCCTAATAAACTTTCATCAGGAAACTTTGCACCACAATCAATAATGACGATATCGTTAGAATATTGAATCACATACATGTTTTTGCCGATTTCATTCACTCCGCCCAGAGCTAATATGGACAAAGCATTCTCTTTCACACTCAAGTGGATAGACCTCCCTTTATTATGATAAGGATAGTGTTTCCTTAGGTCGCTTTTATAAAACCTAAAATCAGGGCAATTCAAAAAGCCATAAAAAAAACACCTGCCGCTTTCGGTAGGTGCGTATCTTCAATCTTCATCGGCTCAAGCAAGAATGGATGCTTTCTTCAAAAGTCTCCAATGCTTGGATCTGTGAAGCATATCCAGTTTTTAGAGTGGCCAGCAGACTTTCTATCAAGAATTCTCGCGGTTTGTCTGACTGCATCAGCTCATCTTGGATGAAATCGACCAATTCAATGGCTCTTCTTCGATCTTCATCGCAAGGAATAGCTTTGTTTATCGCTTTTTTCAATTCCGTGGTGGAATGAAGCAAATCATTATGGCAAGCATCAAGCTGGTTTGTGAATTTTGGAAACCACGTATCCATTAATTCAGGGTCAATGATCTGTTCCCCGCTTTCAGCCACTTCATTGACTAAATGGACAATGCGATTCATGCAATAGCGAATAATTTGTATGTCCGGTGTACCGGCTGGATTAGCACGGTAACTAAAATGGCTCATGTGGGTCATCATCGAATGAAAGATGATGACGCTATCTAAAAGATAGGGTTTTTTACTTTCACCAAAGATATCGATAAAACGGTTATACATCCAGCGTAAGCTCAACAATAGTGTCTTATTGATGAATTGTTTTAATTCTTCATCATTGGAAACACGGACTTCTTCGATCAGGATAAGCAATTTGCTTTGCTTGTTCACCATCAATTGCAGTTCGAGCTGCCGGATGAAAATTTCAATATCGGCGGAATCTTGACCAATCAACAGTTTTTCCCGTTCATGGCGAATCTTTGTATAAAAGGAGCGGAAAATGGCTATAAATAATTCACCCTTCGAAGGGAAATAATTATAAAATGTACCTTTTGATATTCCGCTGCCGTCTAAAATGTCCTGAATGGACGTCGCTTGGTAGCCTTTGTCAATAAACAGCTTATGAGCCGTATCGATGACATTCTGCCTTCGGTTGTTCATCATATCACCTGATTTTCATTATACTGCTTGTATAAAATTAATCGTACTCTATTTTTCATCACAGCACAAACCCTTATTTGAACCAGTAAATTTTTATTGCAAAAAATGAACTAGGGGTATATTATTGATTTTGTGAGATTGGAATATACCGCTCGTATAATTAAATGAACCAATAGTTTGAATGGAGGAATAGATAAAAAGTGAGTACTGCACAAATAAATGAGAAAAAGGGTTCGTATGGCATTTTGGCCATACTGATGGTCGGTGCGTTCATAGCGATACTGAATTCAACCCTTTTAAATATTGCACTGCCATCAATCCAAATAGACCTGGGAATCGAGACTTCCACAGTCCAATGGCTGACAACGGGCTACATGCTCGTGAACGGAATCATGATTCCGACAACTGCCTTCTTAATAAGAAAATATTCGGTACGTAATCTGTTCCTGACAGCCATGCTCCTATTCTCAATCGGGACGATCGTGGCAGGTGTAGCGCATGTATTCCCGCTATTATTGAGCGCACGTATGGTTCAGGCAGCCGGTTCGGCAATCATGATGCCATTATTGATGAACGTACTTTTAACTTCATTCCCTGTTGAAAAACGGGGCTCGGCAATGGGTCTTTTCGGTTTGGTCATGATGTTTGCCCCTGCAATCGGGCCGACGCTTTCAGGCTGGATCATCGAACATTATGATTGGAGAATGCTATTCCATTTCATTACTCCGCTAGCTTTACTAGTGCTTATTTTCGGCTTCTTTAAACTTAAAGACCATAAGGAAAAAGTCGATATCTCAATTGATAAAATATCGGTCATCCTTTCAAGCTTAGGCTTCGGCGGTTTGCTTTACGGATTCAGTTCGGCAGGCAGCAAGGGCTGGGATAGCCTTGAGGTATACGGAACACTGATTGTCGGTGCCATCTCCCTGATCCTTTTCATAACACGCCAGCTTAAAATGGAAACACCAATGCTTGAGTTCAATATCTTCAAGCACCCGATGTTCGCTTTATCCGCAACGATCTCAATCGTACTGAACATGGCGATGTTCTCGGGGATGATCTTAATTCCGATGTACACACAAACAGTACGTGGCATTTCACCATTCGATTCTGGATTATTGATGCTTCCAGGTGCGTTATTAATGGCCCTCATGTCACCGGTCACCGGTAAGCTTTTCGATAAGTTCGGTGCCCGCATCCTTGCTTCAATCGGTTTGCTCATCACTGTGGTAACTACGTATTTGCTAAGTAAATTATCAATGGAAACTACGTATACAGAAATTGTAATCCTGTTTTCCGTTCGTTCCTTCGGGATGTCAATGTCCATGATGCCGATCATGACAAATGGTTTGAACTCGCTGCCAGCCCGTATGAACCCGCACGGTACAGCCATGAATAACACACTTAACCAAATTTCAGGTGCAATCGGTACGGCATTGCTCGTTACGGTCATGTCTAACCGTGCAGCTTCTACTGCCGAAGAATTAATGACGAAAGCGATGAGCAAATTAACAAGCCAGCCCACCGCTGAGATGATGGGCCAAATGAAAGCCCAAATCGGGATGCAGGCAATGCTGGATGGAATTAACTTCTCCTTCTTTATATCTACCTTCATCGCCGGTGTGGCGCTGATTCTGGCATTATTCATTAAGCGTGCTTGGCCGGCTGAAGAAAAACCAGCTGTGAAAAAAGATCAAACCGCTTAAATGAAACAATAAAAGGCCCTATGCCACCTGAATCGTTCAGGTAGCATAGGGCTTTTTCTATTCTGCTTTCACGTTAAGGCCCGTATCGGAATGTAATTCAGGCTGCTGCGGAATGAAGCCAATGGATGAAGGCAGGAATAGAAGGTGTGAAGGCAGAAATGAACAGATGCAGGATGAATAAATGGATGAAGGCATAAAACGTATAATTTACCTATAGTGCACATAGTATTTTAGAGGTTTTCTAAAAATAGATCGGGGTTCAAAATGACGAATCCGATCCTGGGAGTGAACGTAGATGGAAATTCGGGTTAATCAAATTGAGTTGAATGGATTCACGTTTCAATATCGGGAGTGCGGGGATGTTTCTGCACCACCGCTTATTGTTCTTCATGCGCTGGGAAAAAGTTCGGAATCATGGGACCAAGCGGCTGCAGCATTAGGAGAAAGTTATCGTGTTTTAGCTTTAGATCAACGGGGCCACGGTGGGAGTGCTAGAACGAATACATATACTTTTGAATCGATGCGTGATGATTTGCTTCACTTTGCGGATGCGCTTGATTTGGGAAGGTTTTCGCTAATGGGGCATTCCATGGGGGGGACGGTTTCCTATCTTTTCTCGCAAACCTTTCCTTCGAGGATAGAAAGGTTGATTGTCGAAGACACACCGCCTCCTTTCTCGGATAAACCAATGGAGGTTCCTTCCAGGCCTTCAGTCCCACTGCCATTTGATTGGCAGGTAGTGCCTTCGATTCTCCAGCAGCTTAATGAACCCGATCCCGAATGGTGGGCGCGACTCACCGATATTATGATGCCGACGCTTGTTATAGGGGGCGGGGCCAGCCATATTCCCCAAAACAAATTGCAGGAGGTTTCCGAGCTTATCCCGAATTGCGAATTGGTGACGATAGAGGGTGCCGGACACTTTGTCCATGAAGATGATTTACCAGCTTTCTTGTCTGTCGTAAAAAGGTTTCTTTCCAAAGGACAGGCGCTTTAAGGCGATAGGAGGGTTGCCGGTGCAGCCCTCTTATTTCTGCTTTAAATGGTTTATTTTAAAGACGGCATTTACCGATTTACTATTAAGGATTTCCAGCAGCTGTTCAGCCATATAGTCAGCGCTATATTTAAAGCCAGTGTTGACCCATTCGATGATCATGCCCAATATCGCATATGCTTGGTAACTGGAGGCAAGTTCTTTATTGATCTTAGGGTTCGGCCGGTAATCTTCCAGGTCCTCCACTGGAAGTTTCTTTAACTCATTACAAATCCGCTCCAGTAATGTAGGCCATGCATTCGACTTTAGGATGAGGGTATAAATGTTTGCATGGTTAGCTACATGTTCAAATATTTTGATGACCGAAGCCGTTAGTTCATTGATGGTGAAAGTTTCGGAGTTCTTATAAGGTTCCCGGTAAGATATGATCAAATCGGCAATCACATCCTCCATGACCTCTTCAAGCAGTTCCTCTTTGTACTGATAGTGTTTATAAAATGTACCCCGATTAAGGTCGGCGAGTTCTACAATATCAGTAATCGATATCTCCCTGAAATCCTTACTTTGCATTAAAGAAATGAGGGATTCTTTCAAAGCCATTTTGGATTTCCTGATCCTTCTATCAATTCCAGTATTATTATCAGTCATTTTCTTCATCCTTTGTTCGTTATTGTGCTTTAAATAAACATAGTTACTACTTTCTGTTCATTATTCAACATTGAGGACAGCATTTGCTGATTGTATAAGCCTACTGAAACTAATTATACTATAGGAAGGTAGATAATGAACATCTGTACAATAAGTAACGCTTCACTAGAATGAATGGGGGAGTTCAAATGAAATTACAAAACAAAGTAGCCGTAGTGACAGGAGCAGCATCAGGCATGGGGAAACAAATTGCCATAGATTATGCTCGAGAAGGAGCTAAAGTCGTCGTATCGGATTTAAATCTTGATGGTGCGAACGATACGGTGGAAGAAATAATAGCGAATGGCGGAGTGGCCTTTGCCATTAAAACGAACGTAGCGGTGGAGGAAGATATTCAACATTTGATCGATACCACGGTCAGTATGTATGGAACGGTGGATATTTTGGTGAATAACGCGGGTATCATGGATGGCATGGAACCTGCTGGGGACATTGAAGATTCTAAATGGGATCGGATTTTTGCCATTAACACGACAAGCGTCATGCGTTCGACTAGAAAGGTGATGCCGATCTTTTTAGAAAAACAAAAAGGGGTCATCATCAATATTGCTTCTGCTGGCGGTTTGTACGGTGCCCGGGCTGGTGCTGCTTACACTGCCTCTAAACATGCAGTCGTTGGTTTCACGAAAAACACGGGCTACATGTATGCCAATAAAGGGATTCGCTGCAATGCTATAGCACCAGGCGGGGTAGAAACCAATATTGGATCCAGCATGACGAATATCAATGAGTTTGGCTTCTCTCGCCAACAACTGGGCATGGCGATCAATCCACGAAACGGCAAACCTGAGGAAATCGCTAAAGTGGCATTATTCCTTGCTTCAGACGATTCCAGTTTTGTTAATGGTACTGTCATCACGGCAGATGCTGGTTGGAGTGCATATTAAGCCATGAATAAACATGAATCCATGCATTCCTGCCAGAAAGCAGGGATGCATGTTTTTTTGAGTGGGGCCTTGGTCATTGGAGGAGATTGTGTAAGCATCAATTCCCATGAGGAAGGTTTTGACTTCAACGGGTGATTTCAATCGAAAGTGGATTAGTGGGGGCTGGATAGTTCCGCTGCTATCCAGTTTTTCTCAAAAAGAATTATGCTATCAATGGATTTAAAAGATAAGTTGAACTCTGAAATCTCGGAAGCAAAATAGGTTCCCTGAAAAAATCCACTTTCCCTATGAAATTGTTCATTAAGTAATTCATTAGCACGCTGTGATACCCCGCAAACAATATATTAATTTGCGTGAGAATATTGAAGGACTTTCTGACGGACGTAATCAAGGTGCTTGTACATTTGGCTGAATGCTTCATGTGGATCATGTGCTGCAAGTGCAGCATAGATGGCTTTATGATACTTCACAGTCAGTTCCCGTTCCCTGAATTGAATCAAGCTATTTATTTTATTATGAGTGATCAATAAGGAATCGATCATTCCTTCAATGATGGGATTGTTCGCACTTAAAGCGATGATCTTATGGAATTCTTTATCGGCCTCTCCATAATCGTTGTCTTCACTATTGGCAATCGTATCAATCGTAACCTGCAGTTTCTCCAGTTGCTCGTCTGTGATCTTCTCGGCAGCCATTGTTACTAATCCCAACTCCAAAGCCATTCGCGCTTCGATGATCGCTGGTAAATTATCCGTAGCCAGCGCAAGCATGACAGAGAATGGATGTGTACCGATTTTATCGTTAAAAAAGGTTCCTTCACGAGTTTTCCGCGTAATGACCCCTAGTGTATCAAGGGCACTGAGCGCCTCACGTAATACAGGCCGGCTTACTTCAAGTTCTTTCATAAGTTCCATTTCAGGAGGCAGTTTGTCGCCCGCTTTCATTTGTCCAGTGACGAGCAGATGCACAATTTGATCCACGACTTGTTGTGAAAGAGTGTTGCGGTGTACCGATTGTACGCCTAATTTCTTTGACGATTCTTCCATTGTGTAACCCCTTTTCTGTTAAATCCTATATGTATTTGTACTGTAAGACTAATTATATAATATAATACACTTATTTGCATGTAGACCTATGTCCAAAAAAAGTAAAATGCGCCGCTCTAAAGAGAGAGACGCACGCATTGTTGGTAAAAAATCATCTGACAAGGCAAGGTGATTTCGGATTGAACTTCCATCCGGAAACCAAGTATTGCATAGCCATTGAATCATCACGGGCACCAAGTCCTTTTTGTTTATAAAGCTGATGTGCCTTCTCGATTTGTTCCATATGCACTTCAATTCCAAGTCCGGGTTTGGAAGGGACATCGACCATTCCGCCGACAATTTTAAAAGGTTCTTTCGTCAAACGCTGCCCATCCTGCCAAATCCAGTGGGTATCGATCGCAGTGATTTTTCCAGGCGCGGCTGCAGCAACGTGTGTAAACATGGCAAGTGAAATGTCAAAATGATTATTCGAGTGTGATCCCCAAGTCAGGTCCCAGTCGTTACACATTTGAGCGACACGGACAGAGCCTTGCATCGTCCAAAAATGCGGATCGGCAAGAGGAATGTCCACGGATTGAAGTTGAATGGAGTGCCCCATTTGCCTCCAGTCCGTTGCAATCATATTCGTAGCGGTTGGAAGGCCAGTTGCGCGCCTGAATTCCGTCATGATTTCCCGGGCGGAAAAACCATTTTCCGCTCCGCATGGATCTTCCGCATAAGCCAAAACATGATGTTGATCGCGGCAAAGTTTAATCGCATCCTCAAGCAGCCAGCCGCCATTTGGGTCAAGGGTGACCCTGGCTTCAGGGAAGCGTTCCGCAAGTGCCGTCACCGCTTCGATTTCTTCTTCCCCGCGCAAAACCCCGCCTTTCAATTTAAAATCATTGAATCCATAGCGAGAGTGGGCGGCTTCTGCCAAGCGGACGATCGATTCGGGTGTCAGCGCTTCCTCATGACGGAGTCGAAGCCAGTCATCTTCAGCTTCCGGTTCACTTAAATAACCAAGATCTGTTTTATTGCGGTCACCTACATAAAATAAGTAGCCCAGCATTTCCACTTTATCACGCTGCTGTCCTTCGCCGAGAAGGGCTGCGACCGGCACACCTAAATGTTGGCCAACTAAATCAAGAAGTGCCGCTTCCAATGCTGTTACGGCATGAATGGCAATACGAAGATCGAACGTCTGAAGGCCGCGCCCTCCAGCATCCCGGTCCGCAAACTGCTTGCGGATGGCATTTAGAATGTTGTTGTATGTCCCGATGGACTGGCCGACAACCAGTTCTTTAGCATCTTCGAGTGTCTGGCGGATTTTTTCGCCTCCAGGAACTTCACCTACACCCGTATTACCCGCATTGTCTTTCAGAATGACGATGTTCCTGGTGAAATAAGGAGCATGGGCACCACTCAAGTTCAAAAGCATGCCGTCATGGCCCGCAACTGGAATGACGCTCATTTCTGAAATTACCGGTGTGCCGATTTTTACATGATCCTTTAGCAATTGATTGTTCATGATTTTTCCTCCTATATCAGAATATTTAGTTTATTGTAATTTTACACGTTTAATTTCACCAACTAGGAATAAATAACTTAAAATCGCGACAAGAGCATTGGCACATACAAAGACTAGCGCACCATTAAACGACCCTGTCGTGGCAATGATATATCCGATGATAATCGGTGTTGTAATGCCGGCAATGTTACCGAATGTATTGAAAAGCCCGCCGCTGACACCTGACATTTCCTTTGGTGAGGTATCGGCCACTACCGCCCAGCCGAGTGCCCCGAATCCTTTACCGAAAAACGCAAGGGCCATAACGAAAATGACAACCCATTCCGTATCTACATAGTTTGCTGCCACCAAGCTCATCGATAGAATCATCCCAACAACAATCGGCACTTTTCGGGCGACAGTCAATGAGAATCCCTTCCGTAACAAGAAATCCGAGAATGTCCCTCCGAGAATGCCGCCAAAAAATCCGCAAATGGCCGGAAGGGAAGCGACGAATCCAACTTCAAGAATGGTCATGCCCCTTTCTTGCACTAGGTACACAGGAAACCATGTCAGGAAAAAGTACGTTAACGTCGTAATGCAATATTGTCCGAGATAAACACCTAACAGCATGCGATTTGATAAAAGCTGCTTAATATGATTCCAGTTGACGCCTTTCTTTTCCTCCTTATTTGTACTGGTTTGATCCATATTGATCAAAGCGCCGCCCGCTTCGATATATTCAAGCTCAGCTTTGTTGATGCGAGGATGTTCCTTTGGGCCATAAATCGTTTTCAGCCAGATGAAAGCAACGATGATTCCTAAAGCACCCATAAAGAAGAAGACGTATTCCCAACCGAATTTATACGTAATGTAACCCATGATCGGTGCAAAGAGAACGGTTGCAAAATACTGGGCCGAATTGAAAGTGGCAGCCGCGGTTCC
The DNA here is from genome assembly GCF_018613455.1 of Bacillus sp. ISL-78. NCBI lineage: Bacteria > Bacillati > Bacillota > Bacilli > Caryophanales > Bacillaceae > Bacillus > Bacillus sp. ISL-78. The sequence continues at coordinate 66,497 of NZ_JAGGQC010000044.1, read as the reverse complement.
GCGTTCATGGCTTGGGAACCAGGTGGCAACGATGCGGCTGTTGGCCGGAAAGGAAGGGGCTTCCGCCAATCCAACTAAGAAGCGCAGTCCGAACAATACGATGACAGCCGTTCCCGCAGAACCGAAAAAACCGAGAAACCCTTGTAAAAGCGTAAAGGTAGACCATAACGTGATACTCCAAAAGTAAACTTTTTTCGACCCAAAACGGTCTAAAAGCCATCCGCCCGGAATTTGTCCAGCTACATAAGACCAAGCGAAAGCGGAGAAAACATAGCCCATCATGACTGAATCGAGACCAAGCTGACCAGACATGTCCGTCCCCGCAATGGATAGCGTCGCACGATCCGCATAATTCAGGGCTGTAACCAAAAAGAGCATAAAGACAATGAACCATCGTGTGCGTGTTTTTTTCTGGGCACTTGGCAGTTTAGGAGATGGTTGAAAAGCTTTTTCTTCAGCGTTCATATACTCACTTCCTTAATCGTATTTTATTATATTTTCTAATTGATACCGCTTACAATGTTAACCGTTTCCTCCTTCGTGAAAATTCTTAATATTTAGTTTTGTCCAATGGTAAGACAAATAAAATTGTTTGTCAATGGCTTTTTTCTTAAAAGTTTTTTCATTTTAGCTCCTTCATTATCGTGTTTTTTTGTATATATTAGAAGCGAAATTATCGAGGGATGAAGTAGTGCTTCATTTTTCAGAAAATAAAAAAAATACGATTGACCAGATGGTGTATTTGTCTTACAATAAAACAATAATACACAAGGGGGAATAAAAAATGAATAAGATCCGCAAGGCACCTAAAGGAATTCTCGGATTTCCCGTGGCACCATTCACAACGAGTAATAAGCTTGATGAACAAGCACTCGCCCAAAATATCCAATTTTTATTAGATGAGGGACTAGAAGCTATTTTCGTGGCATGCGCAGCAGCGGAATATCCATCGTTAAGTAAAGAGGAATATGAAGCGATGGTTGAGGTAGCCGTATCCGTCACCGCTGGCAAAGTACCTGTATACACAGGGGTAGGCGGGAATATTCAAACTTCCCTCGAACTTGCCAGAATATCTGCGGATAAAGGGGCAGATGGTTATTTAATATTACCTCCATATCTCGTTACTGGAGAACAGGCAGGTCTGTCGGCTTATTTCAAAGCCATCGCAGAGAGTACAGACTTGAATTCCATCGTATATCAGCGCGATAATGTGGCATTTTCACTTTCAACTTTGGAAGCGCTTGCTGAGGTCCCGCAGGTAGTCGGCGTCAAAGACGGTCTGGGCAATATGGAGTTGAATGGACTCCTTACACAAACCTTCGGAAAACGTTTCGGCTGGCTGAACGGAATGCCGCTTGCGGAAGTTACCATGTCTGCATACGTTCCACTTGGCTTTGATTCCTATTCATCGGCGATATCCAATTACATCCCGCATATCTCACGAAAGTTCTATAACGGCATTTTGAGCGGGGATCAAGAAACGGTCAATGAAATTTACCAGCAGGTCATCATGCCGATCAACAACATTCGCCGTCAGCGAAAAGGGTATGCCGTTTCTCTCATTAAAGCAGGTATGGAGATTATGGGAATGCCGGTTGGGCAAACAGTCAGATTACCGATTCTTCCGGTGGAAAAAGAACATTATGCAGAAATGCAAACGATATTGGAGAATGCTTTAGATCGTTTTCCAAAAGAAACACCAATTCAATCAATCTAATAAGGGTGGGGATTATATATGATAACTACAGTCCAAACAAAAACGTATCTTAACTATATTAACGGTGAATGGGTTGCTTCCATTTCAAATGAAGTTGAAAAAAGTTTAAACCCGGCTGATAAACAGGCAATTGTCGGTTATGTACAAAAATCCACCAAGGAAGACTTGGACCTGGCAGTGGAAGCAGCGAAAAAGGCGAAAGATAAATGGCGCAAACTAGCTGGTTCAGAGCGCGGGGAGTATCTGTATAAAGCAGCGCAAATTCTTGAAAAGCGGATTGATGAAATCGCAGAATGTGCAACACGGGAAATGGGCAAGACATTTGCTGAAACAAAAGGGGAAACGGCACGCGGCATCGCGATCCTGAAATACTATGCAGGAGAAGGAATGCGTAAGGTGGGGGATGTCATTCCATCCACCGACAGTTCAGCGCTTATGTTCACGACGCGCGTTCCGCTTGGTGTTGTCGGCGTCATTACACCTTGGAATTTCCCGATTGCCATCCCAATCTGGAAGATGGCTCCTGCCCTCGTATATGGGAATACGATTGTGGTGAAGCCAGCCACCGAGACGGCCATCACCTGTGCGAAAATCATGGAGTGTTTTGAAGAGGCCGGTTTCCCGGCGGGTGTTGTCAATATGGTTACAGGGCCGGGCAGTGTCATAGGGCAGGGCATCGCCGATCACGAAGATATAAACGGGATTACCTTTACCGGCTCAAACGGCGTCGGAAAAAGGATTGGACAAGCGGCGTTAGCACGCGGAGCGAAATACCAGCTTGAAATGGGCGGGAAAAACCCGGTGATCGTTGCAGCGGATGCGGATCTTAACCTGGCTGTAGAAGCAGTCATTACAGGTGCGTTCCGTTCAACTGGGCAAAAATGTACCGCGACAAGCCGTGTCATCGTTGCAGCTGAAGTTTATGAAGAGTTCAAGCAGCTGCTGGTGAAGGAAACGAAAGGCATTTCCATCGGGGATGGATTGGACAGCGGGACATGGATGGGACCATGTGCCAGCGAGAGTCAATTGAATACGGTTCTTTCCTATATCGAAAAAGGTGTGGAAGAAGGCGCTGCACTTCTAATTGGCGGGAAGCGCGCTGAAGAAGGCCCTCAAGCAAATGGCTTTTATGTAGAACCGACTATTTTTGATAATTGTACGTCAGACATGACAATTGTACAGGAGGAAATTTTTGGTCCGGTGATTGCCTTATTGAAAGCTGATTCAGTTGAAGAAGCCCTGCAACTTGCGAACAGCGTGGAATATGGCCTTAGTGCTTCGATTTTCACAGCCAATATCAAACATCTGCTTTCATTTGTTAATGATATGGAAGCGGGATTGATCAGGGTCAACGCCGAGAGCGCAGGCGTTGAATTACAGGCGCCATTTGGCGGCATGAAAAACTCCAGCTCCCACTCCAGGGAACAAGGAGAAGCAGCAAAAGAGTTTTTTACTTCCATTAAAACGGTGTTTGTCAAATAAGGGGAAAAAACAGTATTTCTGAAAATTAACGGCATTATGTTTAGAGATGTCTGTTTGCTTTTTTAGAATGAAGGAGTGGTGAAGTGGATACGAAAACGCAACTGACGGAGGTACCGCTTTATATTAAGGTGAATGGGATCGACAATGTCGCCATCGTGGTTAATACGGGAGGCTTGGATCAAGGAACCGTATTCCCTTGTGGACTTGAATTGAAAGAAAGAGTGCCACAAGGCCACAAAGTGGCTTTAATGGACATAGTCGAGAATGAAGCCATCATACGCTATGGGGAAGTTATCGGTTATGCGGCTAAATCAATCAGTAAGGGATGTTGGATTGACGAATCACTGGTGATACTTCCGTCTTCTCCGGATTTAAAGGAATTGCCGGTAGCAAATGATATTCCGGAAACTTTACCCCCGCTTGAAGGGTATACATTCCAAGGGTACCGTAATGAAGATGGCAGTGTTGGAACCAAGAATATATTGGGCATCACAACAAGCGTCCAATGTGTAGTGGGCGTGCTGGATTTCGTCGTGAACCGGATAAAAAAAGAGCTACTCCCGAAGTATCCCAATGTTGATGATGTTTTCGCCATAAATCACAACTATGGATGCGGAGTCGCTATCAATGCACCGGAAGCGGTCATTCCCATTCGCACGATACAAAACCTTGCGAAACACCCGAATTTCGGCGGGGAAGCCTTGGTAGTTGGACTGGGGTGTGAAAAACTGTCTCCGATGAGAATAAATCCAAGCGGGGACGATTCAGATATCATTTCACTTCAGGATCAGCAGGGTTTTGCGGGAATGGTCCAATCCATTATAGAAATGGCCGAGGAACGTTTAATCAAGTTGAACCGCCGGAAGCGCGAGACATTTCCGGTTTCCGAATTAGTCATCGGTACCCAGTGCGGAGGAAGTGATGCATTCTCTGGTGTCACAGCTAACCCTGCCATAGGATATGCCACAGATCTGTTGGTCAGGGCAGGGGCAACCGTTCTATTTTCCGAGGTCACAGAAGTACGGGATGCGATTCATCTATTAACGCCTCGTGCAGTGAATGAAGAAGTGGGGAGAGCTTTAATAAAGGAAATGGATTGGTATGATAATTACCTTGCTTTAGGTGATGCCGACCGAAGCGCCAATCCGTCGCCAGGAAACAAAAAGGGCGGGTTGGCCAATGTAGTGGAAAAATCATTAGGCTCCATTGCCAAATCCGGAGGCAGCCCCATTTCTGGCGTACTGGCTCCAGGGGAAAAAGCAACGGAAAAAGGGCTGATTTTTGCTGCTACACCAGCTAGTGACTTTGTTTGCGGAACGCTTCAGCTAGCTTCCGGCATGCACCTTCAAGTTTTTTCAACTGGAAGAGGCACACCTTATAATCTGGCAATGGCTTCCGTCATCAAAGTATCTACCCGAAATACATTGACCGAGCAATGGAAAGATCTGATCGATATAAATGCTGGAACGATCGCTACTGGTGAAGCGACCATAGAGGAAGTCGGGTGGGAAATATTTCACCTTATTCTGGAAGTGGCCAGCGGTAAAAAGAAAACCTGGGCAGAGCATTGGGGCCTGCATAATGATTTGGCGCTGTTCAATCCTGCGCCAATTACCTAATAGTGAATGAATTGAAGGGCTTCCTTTTATAGGGGGTCCTTTTTTTTGCTGGTCCAATTTTTACAGTTGCATTACTTTTACTCCAGAAAAGAGGAGCGCCGGATTATTGGCAGAAGTTATTAATGAACGATTGATTTTCATCAGGGTGATACGGAAGTACAAATAAGGGGAGGGATACCATGATCACATTCAGGAATGCGACAGCAGAAGACTTAAGTGAAATCGTAAGGATGCTTGCGGATGATGCATTGGGGAGGGAGAGGGAGCGATATGAAAACCCGCTTCCTGACAGCTATCTAAAAGCATTTGAATCCATTGATGGAGATGAAAATAATGAATTGATCGTTGCATGCCTTGGTGAGGAAATCGTTGGAGTGCAGCAAATCACGTTCACACCTTATATTACCCATCAAGGCGGCTGGAGAGCTACGATCGAAGGAGTTCGGACAGCATCCTCAGAACGGGGGAAAGGCATTGGCAGCAAGTTGATTCAATATGCGATTGACCGTGCAAAGAAGCGGGACTGCCATATCATTCAGCTCACGACCGATAAAAAGCGGGAAGAAGCGCTGCGATTTTATGAACGGTTAGGGTTCAAAGCCACTCATGAAGGCATGAAAATGAAGCTTTAATATACGGTCTTTTGTCCCCATTTTCTGTGCAGATCAATTCATCTGGCATTATATGTTAAAATTATGCGTGAGATATTAATAGATGTAAGATGTATATAGGCTTTAAAAACTGATGAAAGGGGTGAGCTCGATGGAAAACGAAGCTTGTATTCAGAAAAGGTACGGTGTAATTAGTTTTACTTCATTCATCATTGGAATCATTTGCTTTTTTACTGTTTTTATTACACCTATCAGAATGGTGAATATCGGAAACTTGACTGGTGGTTATATCACACTTTTCCTTACGGTTGCCGGCATCGTCCTCTCTGTCATGGGAATTTTGAAAAAAACGGAGAAAAACATGATTTCCATCATATCATTGGTTTTCTCCTCATCATTCTTTATATTTTGGGTAATCATCATCACTTTGTTGTTAACGGGTGAAATAGAATGGCCCCGCAGATCAAATTAGCAGTTGCCTTGGTAGAGTTACTGAGTTTTGCTTGAAGATTGTTTGGAGTTGAACCAATTGAACCTTTCGTGATGCTCAGTGGAGCTGCAAAACAGAATGGAGAATCATAGAATGAATGTCAAAGCGGAATTATATTGGAATGAATATTGGCAAGGGAAAGAAGAAAAACCTCAGTCAGTCAGTGCATGGCAATTCGGGGCCGATCCCGATGATTTGGCTCAATTAGTGATGGATGGGATAAAAACGGCTACATGCTCTGGGTATGTTTTTTACGGAGAGGAAAATGAACCATTACCATCCGTGGGTGATTACAGCATTATTTTAAGCAGTGAGGATTTGCCCTTAGCCATCATACAAACAGTGAAAGTCGAAGTATTGCCCATGAATGAAGTGAGTGAAGAGTTTGCGATTGCGGAAGGGGAAGGAGATCGTACCTATACTTACTGGTGGGATGCCCATGAGAAATTTTTTAAAGAAGAACTGGACAAAATCGGCCACACCTTTAAAGAAGATATGCTGCTGGTGTGTGAGCGTTTTGAATTGATACATGTAAAGTGAGTGTGGACGGCTCGGTCGGATAGAGCAATAAGTATTTTCTTTCAGTGATTTGCTATAATAGGTCATTGGATTAAAAAACTTATAGAAAGATAGGTATTTGCATGAAAAAGAAACTGATTTTCATTGGCTTGGGAATCCTGGTTGTTTTCCTGCTGTTGCTTGGTACGTATAAATTAATGAATTCGAGAATCTATCAGGTGTTCGGTGGATTAACGGATCATGTCGAGACGAATGAAAAAGTGGTCGCTTTGACTTTTGATGATGGCCCATCGAAGAATGTAAATGAGATTTTGCCGTTGTTGGCTAAATACGATGCGAAAGCTACATTCTTCCTGATCGGTAACGAAATCGAAAAGTATCCGGAGGAAGCTGGGAAAATAGCGGAAGCGGGACATCAGATTGGGAATCATACGTATTCGCACAGGCGGATGGTGTTTAAATCGCCTTCTTATATCAAGGAGGAAATCGAGAAAACGGATAAATTGATTCAGGACGCCGGATATAAGGGTGAAATTGATGTCCGGCCTCCAAACGGGAAAAAAATCATAGGTTTGCCTTATTATTTAAATAAAAATGATAGAGAGACCATTACCTGGGATCTGGAACCAGATAGCTATTACACTACCGCTTCTGACAAAGTGAAGTATGTGAAGGAAAATATAAAACCGGGTTCGATCATCCTGATGCATCCGATGTATGATGATACGGGTAAAGAGCTGCAGGCGATTGAAGGAATCTTACGAGAGTTAACGAACGAAGGGTATACGTTTGTGACGGTCAATGAACTTCAGGAAATGTAGTTTTTGGTCCAGACGATTTTCGAAGAATGGGGTTGCTGCGGCAGCCCTTTTTTATTTGATATAAAGAATAGTACAAAACATGGGCTGCATATTGTTTCTTAACGGAAGGTTGTTGTTAGGACTTGGATTCGCATGAATTTTTCCTTAGTGGAAATAAAGCTATTAAAATGGGGCTGGTTACTTGTATCGGAATAAAAACACCGCTCTGATCATGATTTTGGGTTTCCTGTTATTCCTATTTCTTGTGGTGCTCTTTTTTCGCCACATCACGGTATACTTCGTGTATAGCTCGGGCATAGGCCCGTTATTGCTTATCGGGATAATGGTTTTGGCAATCGTTATGCTTTTTATCAGAGGGTATAAATAATCGAGTCTGTTTCTTTGAGGCTGCTGCGCAGCCTTTTTTTTGTTTCTTTGAATCAAGGGACATAAAAAAATATAAAAATCAATAAAAAATTAACACTCCAACATTAGTAATATATGGTAAGATTTGAAATGGAATTATTTTCTTCTAAATTTTATTCAGGGGTGATTAGTGCGTGGAGTTTTTTACTAAGTGGTCGTTCAAGAACAAGGCTGCCGTTTCATTGGTAACCATATTTATTTTGATGATAGGAGTTGTCAGTTATTTTAAACTGCCGATGGAATTTTTACCATCTGCCGATAATCCACAAGTTACGATTATCACAATGGGGCAGGGCACCGATTCGAAAACAATGGAAGCACAAGTTACAGATCCGATTGAAAGGGCAGTTACGGGAGTTAAAGGGAAGAGTTCCATACACTCCACCACTGGAGATGGTTTTTCAAAAGTAGATCTATTCTTTGAAGCCGGATCGGATATGAAACAAGCGAAACTGGATGTTCAGGAAGCTTTAGGCAGTGTGGCATTACCGCAAAGCATGGCAAAGCCTACTGTTACACAGTTAAATACATCAATGATTCCCATTTCATTTGTATCAGTTACTTTTAAGGATGGGTTAACAGCTGAAAATATAGACTTTGCCAAGAAAGAATTGGAGCCTATGTATAAAGATATAAAAGGGGTTTCGGATGTACAGACATTTGGGGTTTCACAATCCATTCTTTCAGTCAAAGTGGATAATGAAGAATTGGCTAAAAAGAAAGTCTCCATTCAAGATGTCATGAGCGTCCTTAACGGTCAGAATGCAGCTCTGGCCGTAGGCGAAAGAGTGATTGATGGGAAGGCAAGTAACATCAAGGTGATTGGTGATTTAACAAGTATCGAAAAATTAGAAGCGCTGAAGGTCACTCCTAATGTCGCACTTGGAGAGATAGCAAAAGTTGAAGAAGCGAATGATGGCAACCTCATCAGTCGTTTTAATGGAAAGGAAAGCATTGATTTAAGCATTATCAAGGACAGTCAATCAAATGCTGTCACAATCAGTAAAGAGGTTGAAAAAGTAGCAAAAGAAATTAATGAAAAGTATAGTGACCAGAAATCGACCATTTATTTATCTACAGCTGATATGGTGGAGACGTCCGTTCAGACGATGGTGAAAGAAGTTCTGCTGGGTGCGCTATTCGCTACGATTGTAATCATGGTCTTTTTACGGAATGTACGATCTACATTCATTACAATCGTTTCCATACCGCTATCTCTTGGCTTTACGTTATTTTTGCTGTCATTGTCGGGAGTGACGCTGAATATTTTGACGCTGGGCGGTGTCGCTGTAGCGATCGGGCGCTTGGTGGACGATAGTATTGTCGTTATTGAAAACATTTTCCGGAAAATGCAGCAGGAGAAGATTTCAGTAGAATTGGTGATGGATGCAACGAAAGAAGTGGGAGTGGCAATCACAGCTTCAACCCTTACGACTGTAGCCGTTTTCTTGCCGGTTGCTTTATTGAATGGAGGGCTTCAGGAGTTTCTTCTTCCTTTTGCTTTGACTGTCACTTATTCTTTGCTGGCTTCATTAATTGTGGCATTGACGGTTGTTCCGTTAATGAGCGCAGGATTGCTGAAAAGGACGGAGCTGCCAAAACATCGGCCGGCCAAGCGTTTTACGAAGCTGGTTACTTGGTCACTAAACCATAAATGGGTTGTCCTGATTGTTGCGATGCTGTTGTTTGTCGGTTCCATTGGTACATATTTTGCCATGCCAAAAGGGGCGATTGATAATTCTTCAGCAGACTATGTCTCCGTGACATTAACTTATCCAAATGATCAGCCCTATGAGACAGTAAAGGAAAAAGCGATTGAACTCGAAGAAACGATGCGGGCTATGAGTGAAGTGGATAATATTTTCATGCAATTAGGAAACTCTGCCGAGACAGCACAATATGGCGAAGTCGCATCACCTACAGAAGCGATTTTCGGCATCCTGGTAAAGGATAAAGCAAATGTAGATGCAATCCTGAAAAAAATGGAAAAGGAACAAGAAAACTATCCTGATGCGAAGCTTACGGCCCAAGCCTCTTCCTTTATGGCGGGAGCATCAAAGACGAACATTACGATAGATGTGATCGGCAGTAATGCTGAAGATTTGGAACGGACGGCCAATAATGTCAAAGAAAGAATTCAGGATATTAAAGGAATCGAAGAGATTACAACGAACCAGGATGAAAAGAAAACCATTTATTCATTCACGGTAGATCCGGCTAAAGGCAATACAGAACAAATAGGCCAACAATTGGGTATCATGCTTAACAAAACGCCTATCGGCCATATAACTTTACAGGATAAGCAAACACCTGTCGTCCTTGAACCAATCTTGGACCCTAAAAAACCAGAGGATTTAAAAAGCATTCCGATCATGACAGACGGGGGTCTAGCCCCAGTGTCAAAAGTTGCTTCTTTAAAGAGCGAAGAGAGCGCAACAACGCAGTTCCATAAAGATGGAGAAACATATCTCCAATTAACGGCAACGGTCGATCCGGCTAAGCTGTCCGATATTGCAAGCAAAATAAACCTTGAGATATTTGGAGATAAAGAGAACAAAGGCCTTGATATTCCGGATGATGTAGAGATTTTAGTCGGCGGAGCCAGTGCTCAGCAGACAGATGATTTTTCCGATTTATTCCTTACAATGTTAATATCGATCGGGATTGTCTTTTTAATCATGGTTATAACCTTTAAATCGATCAAAGCACCGATTGCCATTCTATTTTCCTTGCCATTCGCTGCCATTGGAGCGGTTTTAGGATTGGTCATCAGTCGAATTCCAGTTGATATTACAGCACTGCTGGGTGCTCTCATGTTAATAGGAATTGTTGTGACAAACGCGATTGTGCTTCTGGATCGAGTCAAACAAAACGAAGAAAAAATGATCATCCGTGATGCAATCGTCGAAGCGACAGCCACAAGATTCCGTCCGATCATAATGACGGCTGTAGCAACGATTTGTGCCATGCTGCCGCTTTTATATAAAAAGGCGGAAACAGGAAGCTTGGTTTCACAAAGCTTGGCGATCGTTGTCATTGGCGGGCTAGCTGTTTCCACAATGCTCACACTGATCGTCATTCCATGTATATACGAATTGCTGTACTATAAAAAATCGAAAAAACAGAGAAGGAAAAAGAGAGAACCCGTTAACGAACAAATCGAGATGTAAGGAAGTTTTAATAAAAAAGTTTGTAGAGAAAAGCAACATTTTCTTTACAAACTTTTTTTATTTAAAATAATGGTTGACTTTCCTCCTTCCTGTAACTAAAATGATTACAGCAGGTGGTGAACAATCGCAGGAAGCGATCGACCGTACAGTTACTGAATGCCATGTAATTATATTGATTTTTTTTGCTCTATGTTGTAACTAGTTTGGTTACAAGTTTAGCCGATATTGAAAAGTGAGGGTATAAATGATGACAGTGAAAATTAAAGCGTATTCTGATTTTATTTGTCCATTTTGTTTTTTAGGTAAAGGGCCTTTGGACGAAATCGTGAAGGAAAAGGATGTAGAAGTGGAATGGATGCCATTTGAATTGCGTCCGAGTCCATATACGAAAATTGATCCATGGAAGGAACCCGATAAGTTGAATTCATGGGATTCCTACATTCTTCCTGTTGCGAAAAAACTAGGGGTTGATATGCGTTTACCCCGTGTCTCCCCGCATCCATATACACATTTGGCATTCGAAGGCTGCCATTTTGCAAAGGAGCACGGAAAAGGGAATGAATTCCATAACAGAGTATTTACCGCGTTTTTTCAAGAGGAACAAAATATTGAAGATATTGAAGTATTGACAAAATTAGCGGGTGAAGTTGAGCTTCCTGTAGATGCCTTTAGAGAAGCGTTAGTGTCACGAAAGTATCGGGAAGTGCACCAACAAGCACTCAAACATGCTTATGAAGAAGCAGATATCAGGGCTGTCCCGACGTTTATTATTGGTGATGAAGTCATTCAAGGACTAGCCAGCAAAGAACGGTTAGCGCAAGTCATCGAGAAGGAAGAAGAAAAAAATAAACGGAATGAATTTGATGGCTTGAAATGTGATGGTAAGGGGAATTGCTAAAAGCCTGCTATTAAATAAAATGAAATGAAACATAAAATTGGAGGACTTAAAATGTCAGCAACTACAACAAATGTAAAAGCAGCAATCATCAATCGCCGTTCCATCCGTAAGGTGAAAAAGAACGATAATATATCGAAAGAAAGAATCAATGAATTGTTAAAAATCGCTTTACATGCACCAACTTCATTTAATATGCAAAGCGGACGTGTGGTGGTGGTGATGGATGATCAGCATGAAAAGTTCTGGGATATTGTAAAAGAAACACTTCGTTCCCATGTCCCGGAAGAGAGCTTTGCGGCTACTGTGGAACGATTGCAAGGATTTCGTGATGGAGTGGGAACCATTCTATTCTTTGAAAATCAGAAAACGATAGAACAAATGCAAGAAAAAGCCCCCTCCTATAAAGAACAGTTTCCATATTGGTCCCATCAAGGAAGTGCCATGCTGCAGTATGCAATATGGATGACGTTGACAGCGGAAGGCATAGGGGCATCTTTACAGCATTATAATCCGATCATTGATGAAGAAGTGATGAAAACTTGGGAACTTCCAGGGAAATGGTCGTTGATAGCTCAAATGCCATTTGGTGAGCCGAATGAACAGCCAGGAGAAAAAACGTTCCTGCCTTTCGAAGATATTGTGAAATTTTATTAATTATAAGATAAAAGATTTAGGATAATAGATTATTAGATTAATCAAAAGCCCATTTACTCTATGAGTAAAAAGGGCTCTTTTTTTTGAGGAATGAGTTTGAACGTCCCAGCAGCATTACAGAAACAGGGAAAGTGAAGCTGAAATATACGTTCCTAATATTCATCAACATATAATAGCGGAGGTAAATAATTGACAATGAGAATCATTTTCATTTATATTGATATGTGTAATGAAATTAATTCTCAATTAGGAAGGTGATATAGATGAAGGTATTCATTGGTTATGTCAGTTTATCCGGTAATACCGAGAAAATGGCTATAAACATTAAGAATAGAATGAAGGCTGTCGGCTGTGAAGTATATATGGAAAGATTGGATACGGTTGAAGTTGATGCTTTAAAGGATTTTGATTTGGCCTTTATCGGTTTATATACATGGAATCTTGAAGATTTACCGTATGAAGCAAACGAGTTTTATGAAGAAATTGACCAAGTGGACTTTGCTGGAGTGAAAGTTGCATTCTTTGGTGCCGGCGACCTGAACCATTCGAAACCCTGCGCCGCGATAGGTATCCTATCCGATAGAATGAAGCGATTTGGATTTGATGTATATGATAAAGTGTTGAAAATACACCATGAAAGCAGTACATACGAACAATTAAGGAAATGCGAAGATTTTGCAGAGCATGCCCTTATATGGGGAAGCAATAGGAAGAAGTGGAGATTCTTCATGTGGGATCGGATGCTAGGCAGCCCCAAATACCAAAAGTCTGTATTTTTGTTAAGGAGGGTCCTTGATGAATGCCCAATTAAGTACAAAGGGAGAAGCAAAAAAAGAAGAACTTATACAAGAACTTCTGAAATTCGGGATTTTTAAAAAATATAATAAACAATTATACGAGCTTCCGATCGTAGTTTTACAGAAGGAATTCAATCACTTGAGAGGTGAATTAAAAAATGTCTAGGAGAAGGAAATCTTATACTGAACTGCTAAAAGAAAACCGCGAGCTTCTGTTGCATGACAAAATTGAAGTGGAACGCATCTATACAAAAATCGACCAAAAAGCCATCAATGAAAAAAAGGGCAGTAAGCAAGTACAATCATGAATGGTCAAAATTTGAACGGTGCTCCAGTCACTAGCTTTCCAAGGGTGATCCGCCCTCGGCGTTCTTTGCGCGTGTGGGGGTCACGGCTTGGATACGCTTTCCCCACTGGAGTCTCGAACATTCCAAGTTGGCGGAAAGGGAGCGGATTTCTGAAATCACTGGCATGTCTTTTAGAAAAAAACTGCATGTAAAACTCTATAGTCTGAACCGAAATCCTTTTTTGATTTCGGTTTTTTCTTTTGGTTCCGTTATTGAACGATGTTGATTATATTCAACAAAAGAAGGAGGTATTTTCCGATTGGTTACCGAATAAAAATCCTTAATGTAAAACTTAGGAGGAGTGCAAATTGAAAAATGTAATAGATGGAATCAATCATTGGATAGGCTTCATACCTGAAGAGTTCAACCGGATGACAGAAAAAGAATTGAATCATCGACCAATGCCACACAAATGGTCCAAAAAAGAGATTTTAGGACATCTATGCGATTCTGCCTTGAACAATATGAATAGGTTCATCAAGATTCAGTACGAAGAACACCCATATGTTATACAATCATATAATCAAGACCAATGGGTATTAGTCCAGAATTACCAAGAGCGACCATTGGAGGAGATCGTTAACCTTTTTTGTGCTTTAAATAAGCAAATCGTTCATATAATAACGAATACACCAAATGATAGATTATCTAATCTTTGTGATATAGGAAATAATCAACTAAAATCAATGGAGTGGCTAATAAAAGACTATCTGGAACATATGGAACATCATATTAACAATCAAATCCTAATTAAAAAAGAGTGATCTATAAAGGTCACTCTTTTTTAATTCGATTTTTCACTTTTCGCAACAGCTTGTCATGAAGTTTGGAAAGGGTGAGCAATACGAGGATAGAGCCGATTAAGGTTAACGTCATATCCCATTGGGCGTCCCAAATATCACCTTGTGTGCCTAAAAAGTCCTTTGAAGCTTTTCTGCCTTTTGAAATGATGGCAGCTATCCATTCGATGATTTCATAGAGTGCTCCAATGGCAAGCGCAAAACTTACTGTGACAGCAAATAACCACGGTCCTTTTGTTAGAGGGGTTTTACGTATTACTATTTCTCTAATCACAATCGCAAATAAACCTTTTATGAAATGCCCGAACCGATCATAGTGGTTCCGGGTTAGTTCGTAATGATCTTTTATCCAATTAAATAGAGGAACTTTTGAATATGTATAATGGGCACCGATGAACATGGTAATTGAAAGAACGGCAATGATGAAATAGGATAATGTAGTGAGGCGGAATTTATTATATGTGGCCATTACATAAATCAGAAACACTACGGCAGGAAGGACTTCCATTGTCCATATCAAGTATCCTTCAGGCTTGATCACTGACCAAATAAAAACTGCAGTGACTAGCAATAGAAATAATAAATGAATTAGTCTGCTTTTATCTCTTCCCAATTTTTTCACTCCATAAATTTATGATATGTACATCGCAAAAGATTGAAATTTGCAATCGGAAAAATCAATCGGATTGTGAATGGATAAAATGCTTAATACTTTCATTTAAATCATTCGCCGCTTTTGTAGGGATTTGAGGCTTTACATGATCAATGAATCTTAATTCCGTATAGGGCAATTTTTCATGCAATAAATGGGCATGGCGATACATTGGTTTATTTTTTTCACCATAGATCAGTAAAGTGGGAAGATTAACAGAATAATGCAAGCTGATACCGTCCCCATCTAACATTGGCATGATATCACATCATTCGAAGAGTACTTGTGTAATATCCCTCCTGAAAGAATTTTCCCTATATAACATGTTTTTATTACTAATTGTTTTGGTAGCGAACTAATTGAATTTTTAGGGTTCTTTTGAACAAGATATAAGAGTTCAGGAAAAGGACAAAAATTATAAAAATAAGGTGATGTAAATGAGAGCAAACTTGGATAAAATTTTACCAGTTGTCGCTTCTGTCGGAGTAGGTATAGCCACTTATCAAATGTTGAGCGGAAAAGGCGGGAAAATGAAAAATATGGTGCCGCTTGCCACCAACTTGATGGGAATGGGGACTGGGATGCCAGGGCAGAATCAACAACAGCCAGAAAATCAATAAAAACCAAAATTCATCTCCTATAGGGGATGGTTTCAGACTTTAGACAATCTCGATGAAAATCGCGAGTTTGTCTAAAGTCTTTTTTTGCGGAGTGTACAATTTGAACGTTGATTTCCGCTCCAAGCACTCGCTTTCCGCGGGCGGTCGGGGAGCCTCCTCGGCTTGTGCCTGCGGGGTCTCCCTAGACGCGCTTTTCCCGCAGGAGTCTCGCACCTTTCGTTCCAATCTTCACTTAGTTTTTAAACTTTAGGAGAAATCCTTATTTCTAAAGTTTAACTAGGACTTGTACAACGAACGTTGATTTCCACTACAGGTACTCGCTTTCCGCGGGCGGTCGGGGAGCCTCCTCGGCTTGCGCCTGCGGGGTCTCCCTAGACGCGCTTTTCCCGCAGGAGTCTCGCACCTTTCGTTCCAATCTTCACTTAGTTTTTAAACTTTAGGAGAAATCCTTATTTCTACAGTTTAACTAGGACTTGTACAACGAACGTTGATTTCCGCTCCAAGCACTCGCTTTCCGCGGGCGGTCAGGGAGCCTCCTCGGCTTGTGCCTGCGGGGTCTCCCTAGACGCGCTTTTTCGCAGGAGTCTCGCAAATTAACTTTGTTTTGAAATTATAGGTAACCCCCAAAAAAACGGGACTTCCATCATAGGCTCACCTCTGGAAATGACACGATGAATCATATTTACCATTTTTTATAATTAAAGTAATGAAACACCAATAAAATAGCTCCTTGCGTTATAATGAATGGGCTCCTAAGGGAAGTGTCAGAAACCTGCAGGAGTGATCATTTGAATGGAGGTTATATGTGTTGAAGAAAAAATTATTGGTCATGATTCCAACAGTTGCCTTGATGTTGGCCCCTTTAGGAACGGGGACTTCAAATACCGAAGCGGCATCAAAGGGGAGTCAAATCCAGAAAATCGAAACGAAGGCGGAAACACGCCCGACCCTCAAGAAAGGCTCACGTTCAAGTTATGTAAGAGACTTACAGCAAAGCCTTAAAGATGTTAAATATCATGTAGGTGTTGATGGGATTTTCGGTACCCAAACACAAAATGTGGTAAGGGAGTTCCAAGAGGATCATAACTTAGCTTCAGATGGTATCGTCGGACCGAAGACATGGGCTGCTTTAGATGAAAATAAGGTGGAAAGAAGACAGTTCACGGAGAAAGACGCGATTGGGTTAGGGAAGAAGAAGCTGGGTAGCAACATCTTATTCAGCGGTGATGGAAGATTGCTGAAAGATGGCAAGGGAAAATCATATTACAACTTTAAAGCAGCTAATAAAGATTGGATCGATCAAGGCGGCTCCGGAACGATTGGGTGGTTCCACATTTATAAAGATGGCCGTGTAGTGGAACAATAAAGGATATACATGCAAAAATGGTTCTCACTTTAAGTGGGATTTTTTTTTGTGAAGGATCAAGTAGACTAAATACAGCTATTTTTGGCTATAAATAACAAGTAAATACAGATATAATAGTAAATGGACAGCAATTTGGTATAGTGGGCAGCGGTCACTCCTTTGCAGAAAGGGGGTGTCGCTGGTGATTTCTATTATGGACGGACTGATGCTAATGATTTCATTCGCCTCTTTAATCGTCGCAGTAATCGCGGTTACATTAAAAAAGTAACCCCCTCCATACCATCCGGCCAGATGTATGTAGGAAAAGGGTTACTTTCATGATCGAGTAGCAACTGACTTACCACAGAAAGCCGCTGCTCTTTATGCAGTTTGCTGTTCATTGAGACGCTGGTTTAACCAGTGTCTTTTTTTTTATATTTATTATTATATCCTCATTTTCCCTATACATTCAACTAAAAAACCTGGATGAAATCTTGAATAAAAGTAAAATCAATTAGATTTTCGTTAAATTACTGCCGTTTTCCAATTTGAATGATTTCATTCCTTTATAAGAAACAATCACAGGAATCATACAAAGCAAGGCCATCGGCAAACAATATAGAAGATAGAAATGCCCTCCGTCATCGAGCAAGGGAATGAAGGCTAAAGCAACAAAAAGTAAAGTGAAAAAAATGATCGTGAAAATCCCGAAAGATTGATGATAGAATGCATGTATTTCCCTTCTTCGTTCATCCTGGTTGGGTAAGGTCTTTGCTTCTTTGTGCGTTCGAAGGAATAGATACAAGGAGAACATTAGAAATAAAGCGGAAAATGGCAAAGCGATCGCAAATAATGAAACGTCAAGAATGGAAAGATAAAAGCTGGATAAAAAGAAAACCTCTGATACCCCTAATGCAAAACAATAATTGAAGATACTTATTCTATCAGGTTGTTTAAGCATGAAATCCCTCCTTTCTATATCATATTATGCAACTGCTTTCATGTTCACCACTTTGTCACATTTAAAAGGAAAAAAATCCTTCCGGTTCCACTCATCGCCGCTCTCTGCCCCGTCATGTGTATCAAGCCTGCAGATGTTGAATAGAGTCTTTGCATATTACGAATAGTAATAAAATATCGCTTAAAGGGGGGAGTGCTCAATGACTGTAAAAACGGCAATTAAGGGATTATTGCTTGTTCTTCTATTATATTTCCTTTATGTAGTTGTGACGGCTGTTGTTCTTTTCCCCAAAGCAGAAAAAGAAGAAGACAGGCCGATTAAACAGGTAAGTGAATATATGGGAGAGAAGGAAGCCACCGTGGATCGTGTCCTGCTTTTCGAAGACGGTTATGAGTCTGGACTCGCAAGAATGCGAATGATCCAGGAAGCAAAGCATTCAATCGATATCGCCTACTATGCTTTTGGAAAAGGCGAATCGACCGAGCTTTTACTTGGATCCTTGATTGATGCGGCTGACAGAGGTGTGAAAGTCCGAATCCTTCTGGATGGAATGGCTCATGGGCTTAGAGGTCAATTAAGCAGTGCCCGTTATGCATTGGCTTCACATGAAAACATTGAATTAAGATATTACGAAACCTTTAAGCCATTTAAGCCGTGGACCTGGCATAATCGCCTTCATGACAAGATCATCACGGTAGATGGAAAGTTAGGCATCATCGGAGGGAGGAATATTGCCGATAAGTACTTAGCAAGCAAGCCGCCGAGGAATTTTGTCTATGACAGGGATGTACTCATTTTCAATGCTAAAGAAGAGAAAGATAGTGTAATCGTTGAAATGAAGGACTATTTGAATGAATTATGGACCCATCCGTTTACGAGCGATGTTTTTTCGGACCTGTCAAAAAGGCAAACGGAAAAAGGAAAACGCGAAAGAAATGCATTAGCGAAAAAATACAGAAAAGCTTTGCGCACTGAAACCGATTTCGTGAAACCAGTCGTCGATTGGAGCAAGGCTACAACACCTACTAAAAAAGTGTCCTTCATTCATAACCCGATCGAACGGTTCAACAAATACCCTATAGTGTGGAGATCTTTAATGAGTATTGCTGCGAACGCCAATCAATCGGTATACATCCAAAGCCCCTATATTGTCCCTGCGGATGCCTTGAAGGAATATGTACCGATGCAATTGGATTCAAAGGCTGATTGGACCATACTTACCAACTCAGCTGCCTCAACCCCGAACATGATCGCTTTTTCCGGTTACTTGGCTTTTAGGGATAGCGTCGTTGAGACGGGGGCAAGGGTATATGAATATTCAAAGCCTTATTCTTTGCATGGTAAATCGATTGTCTATGATCAACGATTAAGTGCAGTGGGTTCCTACAATTTGGATTCTCGATCTGCCTTTTTAAATACAGAATCGATGGTGGTCATCGATAGTGAAAGGTTTGCAGTGCAGTTGATAGGAGCCATCGATTCAAAGATCAAAAATAGTACACTCATTGCGGACAATAAAAAATATATACAACTGCCGGAAGATCGGAAAAGGGAAGAGTCCTTTTTCAAGGCCACCTTTTTAAATGCCCTATCGAAAATTACGGTATATTTCAATAGGTTCATTTGAAACATGACTAAAAAGACAGCAATCTCAGTGATTGTTGTCTTTTTAGCCTTTTGCGGAGATTATCTTATGAATACATATGTAATTTGCTATACTTGAGCAAGCTAATCACAACAATTAAGGAGAACAGAAACATGCAAACATTACAGCACCTATCGAAACATATTGTCTACCTGCCGCCAGTTCAGGAAACGGATCGCCCGGTTCTTGCCGCCGTGAAGGGAAACAAGAAAACACTCATCATCGATGCCGGTAACTCTGTCAGGCATGCGCAGCTCTTTGAGGATGAATTGCAACGGAATGATATAAGCGGGAATTTCCTCGTCCTTACCCATTCACATTGGGACCATGTATTCGGACTGGAGAATATCGGGGTTCCGGTGATTTGCCAGGAAAAAACATACACGAACATTAAAGAAATGCAGCTTCTTTCATGGGAAGATCGGGCCCTTGATCAACGGGTCGAAGAAGGGACGGAGATTGCCTTTTGTGCCGATGCAATCAAATTGGAACATGGGACGAATAGAGAGATTTCCCTCCCCCTGCCCGATATCATCTTTGAAAAAACGATGACGATCGATCTCGGCAATATAACCTGTGTCATCGAACATGTCGGCGGCGACCATGCCAATGATTCCTGCATCATTTATATACAGGAGGAAAAGACCTTATTTCTGGGAGACTGCCTGTATGCCAATCTTTATGCGGAAAAATGGAATTATACGGCTGAACAAGCTTTGCTGCTTCTTAAGAAAATTGAAGCCTATGATGCCGAAACATATATTCTTTCCCATCATGATCAGCCTCGAACGAGACTGGAGATGGAGGCGGAGCTTAAGCTAATGAAAGAATGTGCCAGAGCGGTGGTCGAACATCGGGGAAACCGGGCTTTAATGGAGCAGGAATTGGCAAAAGGATTAAAGCGGGATTTAACTGAGGACGAGCTCGAAACGATTGGATTTTTCGTGAATGGGTATGTTGAGTGACTGAACTAAAGTGGGGTGTGAGCTCGGCATTTTTGGGCTCACACCCAGGCCTATACAAAAGAGATAATTAACGTTAATAGTGCTGAAACGATAAGAACTGATAGGATACCTGATATGATTTTCCCTGCTTTTGCTCCTCTATTATCGGGATATATTTGACCAATAATAAAGGAGGGGATGAAAAATATAGCCGAATAGAACACGGTATAATGAATACCTGAATTTCCATTTGACCAGGGGCTAAGTCCGATAATATGTAAAATATGATCTCCCATGCAAGGTTTATCGCCAAATTCAAACGTAAACAATATTCCCAATAAACATAACACGAAAGAAAGTGAACCTAATCCGATATCTTTTGTTTTCTTAACTTCAATGGTTGTCATGTTCTTTTTTCTCCTAGTAATGAAAACCAAATTATGGTTTTTATTGTAACGTAACTCAGCAAGTACTTAAATCCATACACCTATATCAGAACCCCAATAAAAAAAACTGCACCTCCAATTGTCTAAAGGTGCAGTTCAAATTAATTATGAGCTTTTTCTAGAGCTAGCTTTAACCCGAAACCAATCAAGACCGTCCCGGTTATCCCCTCGAATATCGCTTGGGTTCTAGGCTTTTTCATGAAAGCACTGATCTGGTTCAGCAGATAGATATAAAATACAAACCACAACGCAGTTAAAACGGTATACGTCATGCCCATGATCAGGAACGGTAAAAACGTATCATTCCCCGGATTCACGAACTGAGGCAGAAACGTTAAAAAGAAGACGGCCACTTTAGGGTTCAGCAGATTGGTAAGGAACCCTTGCTTAAAGCATGACTGGTTTTCGTACTTATTTTTGACCGACGTTTCCGCAGCTGCGGCCACTTGCTTATTCCTTAATCCCCAGAGAGTCTTGAAGCCTAGATATACCAAGTAAACGGCACCGACATATTTGAAGATGGAAAATAATAAAGCGGATTTCACAATGATTGCTGAAAGCCCGAACACGGCAGCAGATGTATGGATGAGCAGGGCACAGCATGTGCCGAACATCGTTTTAAAACCTCCCGATGTCCCCACGGTAACGGTGTTCCTTGTTGCTATTGCTGTATCTGGACCAGGTAAGATGATGAGAAGGATGCACATGATGATGAACAGATAAAAGTTTTCCATATTCAGACCTCCACTCTTGGTGATGAATTCTGAAAATTATAACATAGATGCAAGTGGTTTAGGGAGATAAATTTGAAAGTTAATGATTACAAAAAAAACAAGCCAAATCAGTTTTGATCTGGCGTGTTTTTTTAAAAAACATTTTGTCAGGGCGACTTTCTCAACACAGCACGTACCGGACTTCCATCTGCTTCAACCAAAGGAAGAGGGAGGGCCGCCAACTCATAATTACCCGGTCCGATACCGTCTAATACAAGTCCTTCCAAAATGTGAATGCCATGATCGGCAAGTTCATGGTGGGCAGACAGCTCTTTACTATCCAGTGGATCTACTGATGGTAAATCAAGTCCAATCAGACGGACGCCGTTTTCTGAAAGGTATGCCGCTAATTCTGGCTGGATATGTGGAATGGTTTGTGGAAACTCACGTCGATCCTTCCATGCATCCGTGCGAATTAACAGACGGGTAACGCCTTGTAGATCTATATGGGATAATTCATCGACTCCGATGCTTGTCTTGTTTGGTAAATGGATAACTCGGGCATTTCCTATATATAAGTCGAGATCCAAATCAATCACTCTTTTTCCATCATCATCAAAATGAAAAGGTGCATCAATATGGGTACCGGTATGGATACTCATATTGATTTGACCTACATTGACAGATCCGCTCTGTTCTTTACTCCAATTGACTTTATAAGAGAAAGGTGTATCTCCAGGCCAGACTGCAACGTTATCATCCAGACGTTGTGAAATATCAATCCATGTCCCCATGCATTTACCTCCAGTTCTTCTGGCTGTTTCTTGTATATCTTATAGCTTCGTTCTTAGACTCCATAGTTCTGGGAAAAAGTGTTGATCCAGTGCTCTTTTTAAATACGTTACACCTGATGATCCGCCCGTTCCTTGTTTATTACCAATAATCCTTTCCACTGTAGTCATATGATTAAAACGCCATAATTGCTGTTGATGGCCGATGTCCACTAACTTCTCGCCCAGCTCATATAAGTCCCAATATTGCTCAACATCGCGGTAAACTGTCAGCCATGCCTCTTCTACACTGGCATTTGGTTCATATCTTTGGGACCAATCCCTGCTGAGGGCTTCTTGATCAATAGGTAATCCGCGTGCCACAAGAGCATTGATCGCCGCGTCATAAATACTTGGCTCATGAAGGGCCTGCTGCATTTGCTCGTATAAATCCGTTTGGTGCTGATAGACGGATAGCGTATGGACATTTTTGTTTCCTAATGCAAATTCAATCAAACGATTCTGATAAGATTGGAATCCGGAAGATTGTCCCAATTTATCCCTGAACTCCATGTATTCAGCCGGCGTTAAGGTTGAAAGGACATTCCATGACTGGATCAATTGCTGCTGAATCCTCGAAACCCGCGACAGCATTTTAAACGAGGGTTCCAACTTGTTTTGGCGGATGGACTCAGTTGCTGCTGTCAATTCATGTAAAATGAGCTTCATCCATAGCTCACTCGCTTGATGGATAACGATAAATAGCATTTCATCATGATGATCGGAGCATCTATGCTGACTGGTTAAAATTTTATCAAGGTGGAGGTAATCTCCGTAAGACATCGATTTTTGAAAGTCGGTTTGAATTTCTTTCTCCAAACCCGTTATTGTTTGTTCATTTTTATCTATATTCTTCATTCCGCAATCTCCTCACTTTTCGAAAAAACTATTTATTCCGCCATTCTATTCTATCTTCTTTTTCAGAGATTCTTCCATTACATTATGGTTAATATTTCTTCTTTTTGAAATAAAATAAGCAACAGCTAAAAAAAGTAACCAAGGAATCCCGAATTGAAGCATGATTTTGAAATCCGTAAACCATGACGTAATCATCAAACTGAATAGAAGAACGGCTCCTAGTATCGTTAAATAGGGGAAACCGATCATCCTAACAGGTAATTTGCGTCCGCCGGTTTTCTCCCATTTCACCCTGAAAAACAAATGGGAAATGAAGATCATGAGCCATGTGAACATGGCACCGAACATGGAAATCCCCATCATGAAAGCATAGGATGAACCAGGAAGTAACGCATGAACGCCTGCAGCGATGAAAATCCCCGTTGAAGAGACAGCAAGTGCTTTTGTAGGGACACCGCTTTTGTTTAACTTTCCTAAAAAGCTAGGTGCATGTTTTCCGCGTGCCAACGAAAACATCATCCGTGTTGAAGCATAGAGCTGAGCGTTCATGGCAGATATGGCAGCCGTTAGAATGATAAAGTTCATGATTCCGGATGCACCTGGAATGTTCAGGATTTCCATAACTTTTACGAATGGGCTTACCTCGATCCCAGCCGTTTTCCAAGGAACGATCATCAGCATGATGCCGATTGTCAGCACATAGAAAGTGGATAAACGGAACACGGTCGCTTTTAATGCTTTTGGGACAGCAGCATCCGGATCTTTTGCTTCCCCTGATGTAACCGCTATCAATTCAGTCCCAAGAAAGCTGAATAAAGAAATAAATACGGCTATCCACATCCCCTTCAAACCAAATGGGAAAAAACCGCCTTCATTCACGAAGTTTTCCGGTCCTATATGCGGCTGTTCGGATGAACCGAACAGTACATAGGCTCCAAGGAGGATAAAACCAACAATGGCACTTATTTTAATGAAGGAGAACCAATACTCAAATGTCGCGAATGTATTCACGCTGGTAGCATTCACATAAATCAGGACACCCGCAAACAACAATATCCATACGATTCCCGGCACGTTCGGAAACCAATAATTCATATATACGCTGACTGCACTCACTTCAACCCCAACAGCCAAAACATTGCCAATCCAATAGGAATAGCGGACAAGATAGCCTGCCATTGGACTCATGTACTTTTCCGCAATGGCCCCAAAAGATCCGGAAGTAGGGTGGGCAACCGTCATTTCGGCTAAACAGCCCATCAATAGTAAGACAATGAACGCCCCAAGAGCATAGCTGAGCAATACACTTGGCCCTGCCGCTTGAATCGCAAGTCCGCTGCCAAGAAATAGCCCCGTCCCGATGGCACAGCCCATCGCGATCATGGAAAGCTGACTTGTTTTCAGCTCTCGCTTCAATCCTTTTTCCGGCTCATCTTTAAAGTTCAATTGAGTATTGTTTTTCTCCATAGTTCATCTCCTTTTTATCAAAAAGATTTTATCCTGCCCCAATTAATTAACCATTTGAGGGATGAGCCCCATCTGGCGGAACTCCGGGTTATGCGACCACTTCACGCTCATTCTTGTATTTTTCATATTGTTTTTCTGACATGATTTTCTTGAGTATTTGTACAACTTCCCAAACTTCCGCATAAGAAGTATAGAGTGCAACCGGGGCGAGGCGAATGATGTTAGGTGCACGGAAATCTGGAATGACACCGTTCTCTTTCAATGCCTTGCATATCCGTGCAGCTTCTTTATGCTCGAGGCTTACATGACCTCCGCGGCGGATGTCTTCTCTTGGAGTTCCAATGAAAAATCCCATGTCTTCCAATTCGAATTCGACTAAATCCATTAAATATTGATTGATTTTCAGGGATTTTTCACGAATATTTTCAATTCCAGCTTCTATAAAAATGTCCAAAGATCCAATCAAAGGTGCACAACTTAACACATGCGGCGTGCCAATTTGATACGCTCCTGCTGATTCAGCTGGTGTTAAGGTATGTTCCATATCGAATTGTTTCTCTTTTTTGGAGCCGAACCATCCAGCCAATCCAGGCATCGTCCCAAAATGTTTTCGATTTACATATAAACCGCCAACACCGCCAGGGCCGCCATTTAAATGTTTATAATTGCACCAATACGCAAAATCCACATCCCATTCGCTGAATGAATGCGGGATGGCACCGATGGAATGACATCCGTCAAATCCGATTACAATGCCTCTTTTATGAGCTTCATCAGTCAATCGTTTCATATCCAGTATTTGACCGCTGCGATACAGGACCGTCGGCAAGATGATCAAAGCGATGTCATCGGTCATTGCTTCGATAATGTCATCCTCTTCAAGAAATCGGCCATCACGGCTTTTCACGCGGATGAGATCGGTTTCCGGATCGTATCCATGTGTACGCAGCTGACTTTGAAGAGCATAAATATCAGTCGGGAAGGTTAATTCATCAGCCAAAATTTTTCTGCGCATTCCTTCAGGCTTATAAAAAGTGGCTACAAGCTGATGCAGATTTACAGTTGTGGAGCCGGTTACAATAACTTCCTCGGGAGAAGCTCCGACCAATTGGGACATCTTCGCGCCCAATTTCTCAGCCATGAAAAACCATGGGTGATTCCCTTGCGTCCATCCATCAATCCCATGCTCTTTCCAATCTTCCAAAGACTCCAGAAGAGTGCGTTCAGCCCTTTTCGAAAGAAGCCCCAATGAGTTTCCATCCATATAGATGGAATCCGGCTTTAAATAAAACTCTTCTCGAAAACCTTTTAGCGTATCATTCTCATCCATTTGTTTAGCGTGATCCAATGTATATTCAGAAACCATAATCATCCTCCTATATTAGTTTTTTTAAATTCTAGGAGAATCGTACCAAAGAATATGACATAGTGTCAATAAGTTAATTCAGAAAATTATAAACATTCAAGCTGTCATTCCAACAAATGTTTTTTATTTCATGGAAATCCTTTATGCTAGAAGATAAAGGGAGGAATAAGCATGGAGAATGGCAAAACAGGGGATAAACGGCATTTACGCTCGATCATGACACGACAAAAGCTATTGGAAGCTGCAAAGGAAATATTTCTTGAAGAAGGTTATCAAGCTGCGCTTATTTCCCAAATGATCAAAAGGGCAAACATCGGATACGGGACGGCCTATGTTCATTTTAAAGGGAAAGAGGATCTGTTAATTGTATTAATGGAAAATGTAATGGAGCAATTCTATGAAATTGCCGAAACCTCTTTCTTTCCAAAATCAAAAGATGAAGCAAAACATATCATCAACAGACAAGCTAATGCATTTTTGAAAATGGCAGAAGCTGAACGCAACATGATGCAAGTTTTCGAACAGGCCATTGGGATATCAACCATTATTTCAGATAAATGGAAAGCGATCCGCATGAAGTTCATTCAGCGAATTTCGCAGGACGTCGCCTATGCACAGCAAAACGGGCTGGCAAGAACTGAACTTAACCATGAGCTTGTCGCAAGAGGATGGTTTTTCACAAATGAAATGTACCTATGGGAAATCGTCCGAAACGAACATCAAAGTTCAGTAGAAGAAATTGCTCAAACCATCACCTCAGTCTACGTCGAAGGCTTATATGTGTAATGATAATGGCAGCTCACCAATCTTCCGGTTATAAACAATCGGAAGATTTTTTTATTTTCAAAACTCACGAGTAAAGTGGCCAAATTCACGAGTAAAGTGCTCAAACTCACGAGTAAATAGCGCAAACTCACGAGTAAACTGCTCAAATTCACGAGTAAAAAGCGCAAACTCACGAGTAAAGTGCCCAAACTCACGAGTAAATAGCGGAAACTCACGAGTAAAGTGCAAATTCATGAGTATATCGCGCAAACTCTGGTATATATCGATTAAACTTTCGAATATATCACTCAAACTTACAATTAAGGTGAAATTCACGAGTAAACTGCTCAAACTCACGAGTAAAGTGCTCAAACTCACGAGTAAAGTGTCCAAATTCACGAGTAAATAGCGGAAATTCACGAGTAAAACAGCAAAACTCACGAGTAAAGTGCCCAAACTCACGAGTAAAGCAGCAAAATTCACGAGTAAAGTGCAAATTCATGAGTATATCGCGCAAACTCTGGTATATATCGATTAAACTTTCGAATATATCACTCAAACTTACAATTAAGGTGAAACTCACGAGTAAACCAAAAACTACATTAGCATCGGACTTACAGCGTCTACGCCTTAAGTCTTACTAGAAAATATAGCTAAGGCTCATTATACGAACTTGTAAAAGTAGATAAGATATAAACATAGAAAGGAGGACGAAAACAATGAAGAAATTTGGTTTATTTATTGTAGGACTGATCGCACTTTTCCTGTTGCTGGCGAACGTTGGCCCACTGATCAGCCTGGCGATTTGCTTGGCGATCCTATACTTTGGGTTCAAGCAGTTCATGAAGTCCGAATCGACAGGGGCGAAGATTGCGTGGGGATCAGTCTCCATTATCGTGCTGATCGTTTCTATTTCCCATATCCCGGCAATATTGGGACTGGTGGCAGCTTATGTTCTTTACCTGGTTTATAAAAAATGGAATGAAAATGATGAAAGTGCTTCATCGAAAGAAAGTGACCCATTCTCAAATTTTGAAAGAGAGTGGAAAGAGTTGAATAAGAACTAATAGAAGGGGTGTAATTGGAATGGGTAATTTATTTTCTAGAATGAAACAAACGATTTCGGCTGATTTTCACGATCTGTTGGATAAAAAGGAGCAAAAAAATCCAATTGGGATGTTAAATCAATATTTACGTCAATGTGAGCAGGAGACGGAAAAGGTCGGTAAGTTGCTTGAACGTCAATATCTTCTGAAAGAAGAGTTTACGCGTGAATATAATCAAGCGCAAAATCTAGCTGAAAAACGTAAGCATCAGGCTGAGATTGCCAAGCAGTCGGGAGAAACCGATCTAATGGAATTTGCTTTAAAGGAAAGCCTGCACTATGAAGAGCGGGCGCAAAGTTTGAAAGAGGCGCATAAAAGTGCAGAGGTTCAGTTGGCTGAGCTGGAGCGGAAATATGAAGAAATGAAACATAAGCTGAAGGATATGCATCTAAAGCGGTTGGAACTGATGGGCAGGGAAAATATTGCCCGGGCAAACAACCGGATTAATCGGGTTTTGGACGGAGGCAGTTCCGAAGCCAAACCGGTAGCGATGTTTGAAGAAATGGAGCATTATATCGATCGCATCGAGCACCAGGTCCATACAGATTATAATCGGCATACGATCGATGCCAGGATTGTTCAGCTTGAAAAAGAATTGGAACAGAAAGAAGCGTAAAGTTTTTTCAAGGCATCGCTGTCATCCCCTCGCCTTTTGGAATGGAGGGCGGGGGAAAACAGTCTGTCAGAACGTGACAATTTCATGGTATTCTTAAAAGGCACGGGTTTCTGTGCCTTTTAAGAATATCATGATCATATACAGGGGAGGCGAACCGATGTTGAACAAGATGAAGACGGACTATATGGGATGGATACTTCTCATCGGAGTCGTCCTGCTTTTTTTAGAGATTTCATTTACGGGTGGGGGTCTCCTTTTTTCCATCGCTTTTTCAATAGGATGCATCTATTTAGGCAGGAAATTCACAAAACGGACAATCGGGAAAATCCTATTTTTTATAGGGCTGATTTCCCTTATCATCACAGTCTTGAATATGTTCGTCTTTAGATTTTTCCTAATGGCGATCCTCATTTATCTTTTGCTTTTATATTATCAGTCCAAAAAGAATCCTGATTGGGTCAGTCCCATTTTAACCAATGATGATTCGGACGAAGAAAAGATCAATAAGGAACGACTGCTGAAAACCGATTATCTATTTAAAAATAAGTTGTTTGGTCATCAACAAACGACCGAACATGTATATGAATGGAATTCCGTGAATGTTCAGGGCGGGGTCGGTGATACGGTTATCGATTTAAGCAAAACGATTTTACCGAAAGGCGATGCTGTCATTTCCATCAGGAATATCATTGGCAATATCACCGTCCTTGTACCGTATGGCATCGAAATCAGGGTCCATCATTCTGTCATTGCAGGCAGAGCGCGGATTTTTGAAAATAAGCCTGAATCCAGGATCTTTAATCAAATTTATTCCTACCAAACGGAAGGGTTCAATGAAACGGATCACAAGGTTCATATCATCACTTCAATCTTAGTTGGCGATTTAGAGGTGAAGCGGATATGAGCATACTGACACGGCAGATATTGACTGCCCTTGGTGTTGCTTTCGTTCTTTCCCTTGCTTTGCCGGCGATGGTTTTCTTCATCTTTCCTTTATCCGATTGGAGCTTATTATGGGAGAAAGTGGTCATGGGATTACCCTTCGTCATATTTTTGCCAAGCCTGGTCATGACGGTAGGGCTTATTTATGGAGTCGTTTCGGGGATGTTTTGGAAGAGACAGCTTGAAAGGGTGGATGAAGGTCTGCATTTCCTTGAACATGGCCGCATACCCTCGCAACAGGAAACGTATCCAATCCAAGAGATGGCTAAAATGGCGGAACGGATGCAACTGATCCATAAGCAAATCAATGAGCAGACTAAATTATCGCAAAAAATGGCGAATGAAAAGGCCATTGATCAGGAGAAACAGATCCAGGAAATCGTTTCCCAGGAACGAAACCGTTTAGCGCGGGAGCTGCATGATTCGGTGAGCCAGCAATTGTTTGCCGCTTCGATGTTCATGTCGGCCATCACCGAATCACAATCCGATATGGAAAAAACGGAAATGAAACAATTCAAGGTAGTGGAAGAAATGATCCATCAATCCCAGCTTGAGATGCGGGCGCTATTGCTTCACTTGAGGCCTGTTGCATTAAAGGGAAAATCTTTACATGAAGGAATGAAGGAGCTTCTTGTGGAATTGGCCCAAAAAGTGACGATGGATATAAATTGGAAGATGGAGCCTGTCACTCTGGATAAGGGGATTGAGGACCATCTGTTTCGGATTTTACAAGAATCGATTTCCAATACGCTGAGACATGCAAAAGCGAATTCGCTTGAAGTGCTATTGATCGTCCGTGATGGAATGATCATTTTACGAATAACGGATGACGGCATCGGTTTTAACGTCGAGGAGTCGAAAACGGGATCATATGGACTGCAAAACATGCATGAACGGGCTGTTGAATTAGGCGGGACGATGCAAATTGTAAGTGTTCCGAATAAAGGAACGAAACTTGAAGTGAAAATCCCATTATTGAATGCTGGAGGTGACCATCATGATTAAAGTATTATTTGTCGATGACCATGAAATGGTAAGGATAGGGGTATCGGCTTATTTATCCGCACAGTCGGATATCGAAGTGGTCGGGGAAGCGGACAATGGTTTGAAAGCTGTCGAACTGGCAATGCAATTGCGTCCGGATATCATTTTGATGGATTTGGTGATGCCGGAAATGGACGGCATAGAAGCGACGAAACGAATCATTGAAAAATGGCCAGAAGCAAAAATCATCATTGTGACAAGCTTCCTGGATGATGAAAAGGTGTACCCGGCATTGGAAGCCGGAGCGACGAGCTATATGCTGAAAACATCCAAGGCCAGCGAGATTGCGAGAGCCGTCCGTTCCACTTTCCAGGGTCAAAGCGTACTTGAACCTGAAGTGACGGGAAAAATGATGGAAAAGCTGCGTCGCCCAAAAATCACCCAGCTTCATGATCAATTGACAAACCGTGAAATGGAAATTTTACTGCTGATGACACAAGGGAAAACGAATCAGGAAATTGCCGATGAACTATACATAGCCCTGAAAACCGCCAAAGTGCATGTCAGCAATATATTAAGCAAGCTTGCCGTGCAGGACCGCACGCAAGCAGTGATTTACGCATTTAAGCATTCGCTCGTTCAAGAAGAAGAGTAAAGAGCGTCTATTTACCAATAGAGGAAAGTTTGTTATATTTAGGGAAATATCCCATCCTGTAAAGTTCATTCAAGGTTGCTGATTGCAGCCTTTTTTAAGGATAGCAGGAAAAAAGCAGGTGAAATGATGTTAAGAGTGATTTTAGAATTATTTCGTATAATCACCATTATTTTCGTTATTGGAATGATAATGGGCCTCATCATTAATTCAATCTATGCGATTTTTGGAATAACCGTAGAGAATACCACGGGCGGATGGATTGTTGGTATGGCAATTTTCCCATTACTTTATGTACTCTATAAAAACCGGCTTCAATTTTCAGGTTTCTATAAAAATGGCAAACAAGTAAAACTCTCAAACAGGACAACTACTATTCTGCTTTGCTTGTCTGTGTTAATGTTGACGGTTGCCCCTTTATTTCGCTAACGGAATGTAAAAAGAGCATGTTTTAATCAAAACATGCTCTTTTTTATACCGTTTTTTAGTTTATACAGCTTCCTCTGCGGTATCGAGCCTCGTTCCGTATATCCGATAAAGAAAGAAAGCGAATACCATTCCTATAAAGGAGATGGAGGAAATGAACAAGTAAAGGGTCTTCCCGCCATATGCTCCATATATGGCTCCGCCTATATAAGAAGCAATGATTCCCGAAACCCCGAAGAATAGCAGCGCCAGTACGGTCTGGCCTGTGGCACGCCATTCCACCGGAACGATCCGGTAAAGATATTGGATGGCCGCCGAGTAGAAAATCGGGAAAGTCAATAGCTGCATGACTTGCAAATAAGCCAATAGCTGTGGATCGGTAATCCACGCAGAGACGAAATAACGGATAAAGAAAAACGCTGCTGCAAACGAAATGATGATGATTTCCTTACCTTTGCGCAGCCCAAAAGCTTAGGGCGAATACAACGATTTCACTTCCCGCCGCTAAGAACCAGGTCAAGCCTACAAGCTTGGCACTTCCTCCAAGTTCCCTGATATATACCCCAAGGAAGGTATCGTTCATCCTTGCTGGAACAGCACAGATAAAGACCAATAAGAGAAAGAGAAGCGTCTCTTTATTGCTGAAAAAATGCTTAAGGCTGCCTAAGGTGACAGGTTTCCCTGAAACGGGAGCATCAGGCATCATCCAGCTGACAATGAAGCTGATCAATCCTATGCCTGCAAAAAGGAACGCAAGGCTGTTCGCTCCGAAATATGACATAACATAGCCGGTGATCAGCGATATGACCGCATAACCCAATGCACCATATGTCCGGATGGAGCCGTAGCTGATCCCGGATTTCTCTGCCATCGTAAAATTGAGGCTTTCCGTCAGGGGATCGATCGGCATCAGAAAGAAATATAGCAGCATGGCAAACAGGATGAGCTGAAGATAACTGCTTGAATCATAGAGGAAATAACCGATTACGCTCGAGAAAAAGATGAGTAATAACAGGACTTTTCGTATAGTCCTTGTTTTGTCGCTGATCATTCCCCATAAAGGCTGGGTAATGAGGGTGACAAAACCTCCTGTACCGATGATGAATCCGATTTGGGCTGGACGCAAACCTTGATCAGCCAGATAGACTGGGAGAAACGGAATGAAAATGGCAAGCAGTCCAAAATATAAAAAGTTAAAACTCTTTAATAATCGTATTGCTTTCATAAAAAATATGATACCTCACGTGTTCTATAGAGTGGATTGATTTCAGACCATGTTATTGTATCATTGATGACAGAATTTGAAAAAATAGAATGATGGAGTTGGTTTCAAAAAGGATCTGGACCCAGGAGGGTAGGGGGCCTTTCAAAATTCATGACATCGGGGAATATAGATAGGGACCCCCTATGCTTTCCTTTGCTTTCCAGCTTGAATAAGCTAGGTTTCTTTTATTAGTCCTGTTCATGACGTCTATTTGAATGGTTTGGAAAAGGTCGTTTTCAGGAATTTTTAACAGGTGATTGAACTAATTGAAAATATGAATAAACGTTTTCCTTAACTCCAATAGGCAGCCTGTTTACGTTCCAAGAATGTATCAGTGTCATTATACTAACCAAAAAGGTACAGCATGTTTTGCTAAGGTAATTCTTCAATCTTTATACACTTTAAGCGATTTCTTTATCTCATCCAGTCTTTCCTGAACGACTTTCTCAAATTCGTAATTCTGCTGCAATAAGAATATATTCCTTGCCTCTTCATACCCTTTTGTGGCACTTTCCATGTTGTTCAATGACTGCAGGGATTGGGCACGCTGATATAAAACTTCTCCCATAAGGTACATAGATTCTTCCCGGATTAAAATTTGAATAGCATCAGAGCAAATTTTTATAGATTCATAATATTGTGCGTCCTTATGTAAGGATTTTGTCAATCCGTAATGAATCCGGACTTTAATTTTATAATTCATTGAGGTTTTTGGAAGTTGTTGAAATTGCTTAAGGGCATCTTTATATGAGGCAATTGACTTTTTATATTCAGTAATTTCGTTATAAATAATGGCTTTGCTATTCAAAATTTCTATTTTTTGAGCGGAAAAAATATGAAAATGAGTAGATAAGTCCAATGCTTGATCTAAAAAATCCAGGGATTTCAATATATCATTATCACAATAATATGCTACGATGCCCAAATGCCAGAGGATGAATTGTTTATTGATGGGTGACTGGAAATCTGCATGGTATTTTTCTGCTTCGAGAATCCGTTTTACCTGCCGATACTCTCTATTTCTAATAGAAACCCTGACTTGTGATTTCACTTCCTCACTATATTCCATTCGGTCTGAATAAGTTTCTAAAAGTATATCTTCAATGCTGATACCTAAACGTAATGAGAGCTCATATAAAGTAGTCGCTAATGGAATGACTTTCCCCTTCTCTATATTGCTTAGTTGTGCTTGAGAAATGATTCCCTCTGCCATGACTTTTTGTGTTATGCCTGACCTTTTTCTTAAAGTGTAGAGTACATTTCCAAGCTTAAAAGGAATGCTTTCATCCATTTTATCAACTCCTAAAAATATAAATACTTTTATATTTTTTTATATATTTCATTGGAAACACCAAAAAAATATCAAAAAAAATACTCTGTAGCAGCCATACAAGAAAAATGTACCATATCTGGATGGTTTATACTAGTTGTATCGATCAATATCAGGAGGTTGGGGTATATGAAAAAAATATTAGTATCTGGGTTCTCCATTCTGTTTACGCTAGCGATGGTTTTACAATTCGATTCAAGCGTCAATTTGGCTGTAGATGATCGGCCCATATTTAATGATCTGCCGAATCAGCATTAAGATTTAATTACATATGAACCTATGTTAAAAAAGGAAGCCTAAAGGCAAATTTAAATAAAATAAATAAAAAAAGGATTATTTATATGAAAATAAATAAAGATCAATTATTGATTATAACCATTTCTTCATGTGTTATAGCTAGTGTGATGTCTACGTCCATGTTGACGATTGCGTTCCCTAATCTTGTAGACTTTTTTAATATTTCTTATTCCACACTTCAGATTAGAAATATTCTATTCTTTTCTTTTTTCGCATTTCTCATTCCGCTTTTTGGTAAAGTGGCGGATATATTAGGAGCAAGAAAATTGCTGATATTTGGCCTATCGCTATTTATCGCATCTACGGCTCTTAGTGGAACCACAAATAGTTGGAATTTGTTTTTGGTCTATCAGACACTTCAGGCAATTGCAGACGCAATGGTAGTACCGGCACAGGTATTATTGATTAGGCAAAGTTTTAAGGATAATAAATTAGGGTGGGCTTTTGGATGGTTTTCCGGAGTTTTAGCGACTGCCACACTTATTGGACCAGCTGCTGGTGGTTTGGTAATAAAGCATTACTCTTGGCAAATGATATTTGGAGTATTGATTATCATAAGTTGCATATCTTTAGTTCTTGTATTAATGGTAACTCCCAAATCAAAAAAAAGAATCACGGCAAACCTTCATTTACCTTTAAAAAACAGTTTGGCTTTACTCGTCATGGTAATCAGTTTTCAATTCATATTCAAGGATGAAATTAGTATAGTGGAACGGTCACTTTCTATTGCGGTTACGATATTGAGTTTAATTTTATTTATTTATTATGAACGGGCTAACCGCGGAAATACTTCTTTGCTTCCAAGAAAGGCAATAAAAAACACTATTTTTGTCTCTTCAATTATTAGAATATTCGTTCTCTTCCTCATTACAAATGTAATAGTGCTTTACATTCCAAGTTACATGCGGGATATACACAATATTCAACCGGATATTGTTGGCTATATCATTATGGCAGATTCGATACTGGCGGTTTTGTTATCTGGGTATGCGGGTAAACTTGCAGATTTAAAAGACAATAGAAACCTTTTACTTTTATCTATTTCGATTTCCATAATTGGAATGGTGAACCTCACTTTGACAATGTTTAATGGCAGCTTAATTTTCTTTATATTTGCGTTTCTCCTTTTTGGATTGGCCGGTGTCATTTCCATGCCCACACAAAATAAGATTGCCATGATGGCCGTTCCTGAGGAAGAAACAGGGGTTTATATGGGTTTGTTCCAAATGGTACAGTTTGGAACTGGGGCTTTCGCGGCGGGGATATTCAACACTTTATTGGACTATGGCACTGACCAAGGTGACTTTTCCCAAGTTGGTTTTTCATACGTGTTATTCATTTGTATAGGGTTATATTTGGTAGCTATAGGAACAGTCGTTTATGATAAAAGGCTTCTAAAGAGCAATATGAAATTGTCTTTGAAAGAAGAAGTATAATTCTCGTTTAGCTGAAAGTGATATATACAACAGTTTTGAAGTGATCGAAAGGAGGTGAAACATATGACGAAGCAAGTGGAAAATACACAAGCGGAAAAGCTAGTGGAAAACCTTGAAATAATCGAAGCTAAAGAGCTGGAAGTGGGCAGTGCATTTCATGCATTCCGTTTCAGTACAGTGTCGGACACAGAAAAATAGATTAGGGCAGAGTTACAGGCAATCATTTTAAAGGTTAAGGAGGTGAAACATATGACGAAGCAAGTGGAAAATACACAAGCGGAAAAGCTAGTGGAAAACCTTGAAGTAATCGAAGCTAAAGAGCTGGAAGTGGGCAGTGCATTTCATGCATTCCGTTTCAGTACAGTGTCGGACACAGAAAAATAGATCAGGGCAGATACAGGCAATCATTTTAAAGGTTAAGGGGTGAAACATATGACGAAGCAAGTGGAAAATACACAAGCGGAAAAGCTAGTGGAAAACCTTGAAGTAATCGAAGCTAAAGAGCTGGAAGTGGGCAGTGCATTTCATGCATTCCGTTTCAGTACAGTATCGGATGTAGAAAAATAAGTTAGATCCTAAATCCATAATGGTGATTCAAAGAGAGTGTTAGCTTTTAATGAAACTAACACTCTCTTTGGATAAATTAAAGGAGAATTTCTTTAGATGGAAAATTCAGATGCTATGATAGTTTTTCCGCCTCTAACTGAAGCCAGGCTCTTTCCATATTTAAGTTTACCTATGATTACTAGTTTTTTGAGGAACAAGGGAATGGGTGTAAGCCAAATTGATTTAAATATTGAATTATGCCATACCCTTTTTAGTGAAGATTGTTTAGCTGAATATGTGAGCATCAATGAAAACGGAAGTAAAGACTTGAAATTGATATATAAAGTCGAAATGGCTAAATACTTATTCAAAGAACAAAAGCAACTTTACAATAATGTATTTATAGAGAAAAGATCTTCTGATTCATTGAAGTATGACGTTCGGTTGGTGAGACAAGGCATAGAATTATTACTAGTAAATTCGTTTTTAAAACTTGAGATTACCTCATTGGAAGAAATCCTTGAATTGGTAAGGGATTTTGGTTGGAAAAAAAGTGATATTGCCACAAAGGTTTTATACGAAAATATCAAAGAAAAAATTCTTAACGATAAGCCCAAAATCTTCGCGATTTCTATTGCATACTATAGCCAAATATTACCTTCCCTTTTAATATGCAAGTGGATTAGAGAACTTTCCCCTAATACCCACATTATTCTGGGTGGACAACAAATCATGATTCGTCAATCATCTTTCTTTAGCCTAAATGGATTAAATCAATTTGTGGATTCATTAGGAATATCGGCAGGTGAAGAAACATTATTCATGTTAGACAGGTATTTGAAAAACGATTGCCAAATCGGCGAGGTGCCGGATATTGTTTGGCTTAATGAAAAAAATGGTGAAAATGCCCCATCCAAGTCTGCATATAGGATCACGGATGCCTTACCGCCTGATTTTTCTGATTTACCGTACAAAAACTATTTAGATGAAGAAGTGCATATGTCTTTGATTACATGTGTGGGGTGTTACTGGGGACGATGTACTTTTTGTTCATATGGTAATAGATCAAGAAAAGAAAAAAGTTATCAGCAGAAAACGGCAAGGCAAGTAGCAAACGAGTGCGAGGATATCATTAACAATTATGGGGTTAATAGAATTAATTTCATAGATGAGAATACTAATTTGCGGCTTGTCGTCCATGCAGTCAAAATACTTAAATCTAGAGGTTATGAAATTACATTCAGTACACGAAACCGTCTTGAGAATGTGTTGTTAGACGCTGAATTTTGTTTTGAACTAAGTAATTTAGGTTGTATTTTAATGTCTGTTGGCTATGAAACCAATTCTCAAAGGATTTTAGATTCCTTGGATAAAGGAGTGCAATCTAATAATTATCAACAGATAATAGATAATTTACATAATGCCAACATTACGCTGCGAATGTCTATAATTGGCGGCTTACCTGGTGAAACCGAGGATGAAATTAAATGTTCTGAGGAATTTTTACTTAAAAATCAAGATAAAATTGGCATCGATGTCATGCAAATGCTCGTTTTAGAACCAGGTACCTATATTTATGAAGATACAAATAATCCTGAAATCCATATTCAATCAAGAAAAAACCTAAGAGGAAACAAATTACTCAATTATGGGATGGGTAGAATGGGTGCTACATTTCAATACTCTGACGGAATAACGTTTGAAGAAAAGCTGAATAGATTCTTGCAACTGCACAAAAATGTCAACCCCCAAAAGAATGATGAGCTTCCTCCTGATAAATACAAAAGGGAAGGACAGGATATCACTTCAAATACCTTATTCATAAACCCTTGGACTAAAATCATTAAGTTAGATAAAACGTATATCATGGATTTTGTATGGCAAAGGATCTTCTTGGTGCCAGAGTCCTTAGAAGTATTCGGAAACGCACTGATAATGAGCAAGGCAGATGATAAAAAGTACCTAGAGTATTTTGTCGAAAAAGGTGTGATTAACCTTGAATGAAAATAACTTATGGGGAGGAATGACTAATGAGCACAGTTCATCAGACAATTAAATTTCCAAATGTAAAGGAAAAGCTTGGACTTGGTTTAGGCATGGATTTACCTTGGGGGGAAGATATAGGTTTTTCCAGCAAAGGGGACCATGACGACATAACGCCTAAGATGAAAGGCTTTTTTCAAAATTATAAAGACGAGTTTAATTATATTTTCTTTGCTTTTCAACCGAAAAATAGAAGTGTGTTAAAAGCCGAGGACTACTTTGATGCCTATGATAGATTATTTGAAGCCAATCCACATCTAAAGGCGAGAGCATTCCATCAAACGATTTTAAATATGGGGGCTACCGAGTATTACAAAAAAACGGAAATCATAGAATTCACAAATAAGATTATAGAAAGATATGACATAAGATGGATTGTAGAAGATCTTGGCCTGTGGTCAATAAAAGGGAAAACCGTCCCTTTCCCTTTACCACCATATATGACACCAGCGGGATTGGAAGCTTGTATAAAGAACATCAACGAATACCAATCTGAACTGGCCGTTCCAGTTTCAGTTGAGTTTCCTGGATTCACTGAAGGTACTAACTTCTTTATTGGGGAAATAAATGGATTTGATTATTTCAGAACATTGGTCGAGGAGACAAACTCCCCTATCACTATAGATATTGGTCATATCCTTAGTTATCAATGGTTGTTAGGGAATATGAATGAAAAGATGTTCAATGGTTTAGAAAAATTGCCTTTTGAAAACTGTTTTGAATTGCATCTTTCAGGTTGTCAAATTATTAAAGGGAAATTCAGAGATCTGCATCATGGAGTATTAATGGATGAACAAATCCAGCTTTTAGATTACTTGCTTCCTTTATGCCCTAATTTAAAAGCGATTACATATGAAGACCCTAAATATACAGATGAAGGAATATTAATTCCGAAGTCACAGAAAAATTATCAAAGAATGAAGGAGGCAGTTGAAAAATGGCAAATGATTTAAAACCGAAGAACTATTCACTGGACGAGTTGCTTTACAATTTATTATATGATTACCAATATAGAAATTACTTTTTAAATGATGAATTCGATGAATTGAATTTATCAGCTGATCATTTAAATCACATAAAAACAATAGATAAAGAAGAGCTTGTAGCAACGGCTACAACGATTGTAAGAAATTTAATGAGTGGAAATATTGAACATGAAGGTGGTTTAAGAACATCTTTTCCTGGTGTTTTTCAGGCTTTGGAACTCCTTGATACCGATATAACGCTGCTAATGCATAAGTTCCTGGCGTCCAAACATTTCGAGTGTTATATGGAATTGCCCTATGCAGGGGAAGGGACATGTATCGAGGAAGCGTTTTACAATTATTTGTCTGAAAACGAAGAGTTTATCCATGCGGCTGATAATAATCATTTACTATTAAAACACGAATTTTTAAATGCCATTTTATCTATACTAACAGTGAATAAACACCCATTTTTCAGGATAGATAGTGACCTGGTTAAAAATAATGGTCATATTCACTATGCGTACCAAGCCTATTCTAAAGAAATAGCCGAGGCACTAAGTGGAAAAAAAGTAGCTAGCGATTCCGAAAAGGTTATATGGCTATATGCAGCAACCGAAAAAAATTTAATTAGGGGACCCATTCACCCAAGTGTATTAGAAATGGTGGAAATAGGAGGTTCAAGGGAAATAAACCGCCAACAAAAGTTCAATCAAGACCAGATAAATTGGATTCTAAACTTAGGGTTAATTAAGAATGATGGATAAAATATATGTATATGAGGAACATAGTGAAGTATTTTCATATTGGGTCAATAAAACTCCCAGGAATAGTACCTTGGTTTATTTTGATCAACACTTGGATTTAAAGTTCATAGAAAATTCAAAAATGAAAAGAATCAGTCAGTTCATTAAAGAGGGTCTGTGTATTGATGAATTGAAAAAAGATATTCCTTGTAGGGAAGATGGAAGATATTCTTATGGGATTGATGACTTTTTGTACGCCGCCATACAAGAGGGTCTTTTTCGGAAAATTATATGGGTATACCCTCGTATGTTAGGAGAAAAAGGGTTTAGTGAATTACTTTGGGGGCTTTTATCCCTTGTACCTAACCATGGAAAAGAATTCATGGCAAGCTTTAGAAACGGTGAAAATTCTGCTTCTGTACAATTAAATAATATTGAGTTACATGTCACAACCATTGAATCTCTGGGAGAATTCCTAATTAATGAACAGGTTATTGTAGATATCGATTTGGATTACTTTTATGATCCCAAGACTAATGATTTATCCAATGATATAGACGAAACCTTAAATGTATTGAAAAATTTAGGCCTCTTTAATCAAGTGAAAACAATGACCTATTCAATCAAAAGCGGGTTTCTGCCTGAAAGTTTCAGGTGGATGGGGGAATATATAGCCGGGCAACTGGGGAGGGAGATTGTATATTCCAAGGAAGATAAGATTTCCCCGAAGGTAACGATGGAGAAAATTTCATCAAATAAAAAGTTGAGTCTAGCAGAAATAGATGAATTAAACTTTGAATTGAGGCCATTGGGAGCAATAGGGTGGAAATTGAAATCGATTCTCTATACCCAGTCTGGTGAAATTGAACTTGCTAAGAGTTGCTATCAAATAGCGACTAAAACGGGTGATGATTCATATTGGGCTGCCTATGTTTTAGGCATTCACTTTTTCAAGGATGGTAATTATGAAGAGGCTTTAAGTTGGTTTAGTAAAACTGGAAATATAGTGGATACCATCGAGGCGCATGGCTTAATATTACGTTTAATTTGTTGCCTTCGTTTGGAGCTGTATCAAAAAGGATATGATTTATCAAAAGAGTGCATCGAATTATTACCTATGAGAATAGAGGGTTATATATTGGGTGAAGCATTCGCAGCAAAACTGGGAATGGCATTTGTGGATTTTGATGGCAAGATTCAGCATGATCCTTCGCAATTAGTAATTAGCCGAGCTGATACGAAGCCATGAACAATGAATATTTACTATCATATGATTCGAATGTTGAAGGGGTTGTTTCACCAAGCTGCGATAATGAAAAGAATAAGTTTCTTCAAGAAGAATTAAATCATTGTTTAAAATTCATTGAACGTGATCGCTATGATCACTCAAGACATTGGAAGTCTTTTAAGCTTCGTATTGGATTAAGCAGTTATGAATTAAAGTATTCCATTCTTATAATGATCTTCATAGAGAGTTCAACATCTATTATTCCAGTATTATGGCAAACAAGAACTAATAAGTCACCATGTTCTGAATTAATGGATCATTTTGAAGTGATTTTAGCGGAAGTAGAAGCTGCTATATACGGTCAGCAACTTGAACGCAAGATTGAAACACAAATTGTGCTTGAGCCATGGACTGGTTCTCATTATGTACACGAATGTTTTGGACATACATTAGAAGCAGATAATTACCTAGAGTATTTAAAGCCAAATGGAATAACGATGGGA
Source organism: Bacillus sp. ISL-78 (assembly GCF_018613455.1). Classification (NCBI taxonomy): domain Bacteria; kingdom Bacillati; phylum Bacillota; class Bacilli; order Caryophanales; family Bacillaceae; genus Bacillus; species Bacillus sp. ISL-78. Next base: position 24,471 of record NZ_JAGGQC010000044.1, on the reverse strand, counting down.
TACAAATGGTCAGAATATAAAATTAACGTATTCGATGACCCGACCATTCCTGGGCAAAATGGTAGTTATTTATTGGATGCGGAACAGAATGAAACATTTAGGACCCACTTAATAAAGGACGGGATAAACGTAGGTTTGATGCATAATGCAAAGACTCGTAAGCTCCTGGGCTTACAATCTTCCTGTAATGCAAGAAGCGTTGGCATATCTTCACTTGCGATGCCCAGAATGTCAACAACTTATTTGGATTCAGGCAATATGGAAGTACAGGAGATAATTTCAGGCATCGACAATGGTATTTATTGCAGAGGTGCCTGGGGTGGGGGATCACTTGGTTTGAATTTTGTAATCCGTCCATCATATGGTTTGGTCATTAAAAATGGGAAAGTAACCAATAAAATACTTAGAAGATTTGATATTAAAGGAAACAAACTGGATTCAGCTAAAGCCATTAAGTCCCTTAGCAATGAACTGCTTTTCTTTAATCCGGTTTTCGGTTGTAATAAGAATGGTGAAAATAATCTTAGTGTCACCCAAGGGTCACCTCATATTCATTTTGAAAATCTAACACTTTATCCCGTACTCTGAAAGGATGAGCGAATTGATCGAAAAGATACACTATAAACAATTATCACTAACGGATTTTGAAGAAAATTATGCGGGTAAAAAGCCACTGATAATAACTGGATTAGTAGATTCATGGCCTTCCAGGGACTGGGATACAGACTATCTACAGTCTAATTATGGAGAAAGGGAAATAATTATAAGGAAATCAGGATATGATCAAGAAAAAAAATTTTACAAATCAAAACTGGGCAAATTCATCGGTATATTAAATGATAACCCAGAAAAATTGTATTGTGACTGGCCTTTTTCCATCATGGGCAATGAGGATTTAGAGGGTTATTTCGAAACCCCATCCCTATTCAACCATAATACAATCAAGACAAAAAACAAAAAGAAATTAAAATGGATTTTCCTTGGTTCGGGTGGAACAGGAACCCCAATACACCAGGATTTTGAGAAATCACATAATTGGAATGCAGTAGTATTTGGCCAAAAAAAATGGATTTTTTTCAGTCCTGATGATACGGAGTATGTGAAAGAATTCAAGCATGATTTATTCGATTTGGATTTAAAGGAGGATCCAAACTTCAAATATACCACGCCCTATATTGTGGAACAGTTTTCTGGAGAATTAATGTACACCCCTAAAAATTGGTGGCATACCGTTCGAAATATCGAAACTTCTTTCTCGGTTAGTGAGAATTTTTGGTATAGAGATGAAAAGGAATAACCCTTTATCCCTTTTAAATGGACAGGTTAAAAACTCGTAATTACTAAATTTGCGGCTTACAAACATTCTGTGGATTTTAGTGGTGCCGACATACTTAATGAAATCGGGAAATCAGCCATAGGGCTGTTTTCTTTTTACCTTCTGAATCCCTTTTGCCCCCTCATACATCGCCTGCTTCTTAAAAAACCTCTATACGAATTTATCGATTCTTCTTGTACGCTTAAAGGTCAAAGTTCTAATGTGAATCATCTCAGAAAAAAGAGATTTTGTAGAAGATCCTCTTTACTTTGGTGTCAGTGCCAGAAAATAGTCGTCAATTTCACTGTTTGAAAATGGATGTAAATGATATAATTAACATTTATTGTTAATTTGGAAGGGTGGTAATTCATGGACCAGGACACAAAAGTGTTTCATGAGTTGCAGCAATTGAATCAAAAAGTCAGTCATCTTGAAGATTTATTAACGCAGCAACAGAATAAAAAGGAAAAAGCAGGACCATTTCGAATCTTCCTGGACGCAGTAGGCTCACTGCTATTTGGATTAGTTGTTGTAGGACCGGTTATAGTGATTGTCGTTGGGGCTCTGATGGTGGCTGCATCTTGGTTAGGGATCGAGTTTTAAACGTCTGGGCTTTTATGAATATATTGGTTTGATTAGGTGACCAGTGGGGATTATTGATGATGGATAGGGAAAAGGTTTTTTCTATATATTGTAATTTCATTTGCGTTCGAATGCATGATTTAAGTATTGCATCTTTTCTAAAAAGGGGGATTTTTAAAGTGAAAGTGGTGCTGCCTTTTGTAATAGCCATGATTGCACTTACAGGGTGTTCTGCAGTGGCTGATAATGGAACCGGTGAATTGAAATGGTATAAAACCAAAGAAGAAACGGTTAATCATGGCATTAAAGAAGAAAAGATGAAAAAAGAAGACATCATTGGAGAAGTTAGTGAAAACGGAGAAACATTTGTTGTTTATAAGAAACAATTAGAAGAAGGCTTGGGAGTAGGGGTATCAAGTATAAGTGAGCAGGAAGGAAAGTTTGCTTGGTATGACCCTGATCAAGATGTTCTTGTTAAAAACGATAAAGTCAAAAAGTATTCCTCCCAGATAAGTTGGGGAACAACAACACAATCAGGAAAGAGTTTTACAATTTACACTGGATTAAGTGAAGATCAAAGTCCTATCGTTAAATCACAAACTAGTGAAGTAAGCCCTGCAATAGACAAGGAAAGTGGGATTTATTTCTATATAGAACCTGCTAAATAAGTCATAAGAACATTTGTTGAATTTACGAAACTACTGGTAAATTGAGGGTATTCAAAAAGGGCACTCTTTGTCTTTAGTAAACCTTGCAAATACGCTTCACACATCAGGGGTTCTTCATTTTCATCTTTTAATGCCGTCTACCCCCTGATTCTGCAGCCGCAGGATGTTTCTTAAGTGCTAATGAATTTGTATATTATTTGTCCACCAGTGAATCAAGGGCTTTTACGATTTCCCCTAATTTATTTCGTTGAAAATATTATCCTAAGAAAGTTATTGACAAATTCACCTTGAGTCCGTATAGTATGGGATATTATTAAAAATATTCAGATATAATTTTTCAAACGCAATGAACAGGAGTAGTAAAAGCTTATTATTCGGTGAAGAGAGCTGCGGGTTGGTGCGACGCAGTCCAATGATACTTTGAACTTGCCTGGGAGTGGTAAAGCGAAAGATAGGAATGATTCCATTCTTTTGTTTTAACGATTAACCTTCGTTACAAGGTTTTTAAAGCAGGGTTCTTTAAAGAGCCAATAAGAGTGGTACCGCGGTAAGCTTAAGGCATATCGTCTCTTTCTTCATTTGATTATGAAGGAAGAGACGATATGCTTTTTTTGATTTTTGGGAGGTTAGGATATGGAAACGGACAAACGGAATTTACAGAGGACAATGACTTCAAGGCATATTACGATGATGGCATTAGGCGGTGCCATCGGGGCAGGTTTATTTAAAGGAAGCAGTTCAGCCATTGATATGGCAGGCCCTTCCGTAATCATTGCGTACTTGATAGGAGGAATCATCCTATTATTCATCATGCAAGGTTTAGCTGAAATGGCGGTCCGCAATAGCGGTGCACGAACATTCAGGGATTTGGTCCAATCGATCTTAGGAAAGTATCCTGCCTATTTCCTGGATTGGATTTATTGGAAAATGTGGGTGTTGAATATCGCGGCCGAATCAGTGGTTGCGGCGATTTTCCTTCAATATTGGCTGCCCGGATATCCAATCTGGATACTGGCGTTAGCTGTTTCGGTTTTAGTTACTGCGGTTAACTTGCTGTCGGTGAAGGTTTTTGCAGAAACGGAGTACTGGCTTGCTTTAATTAAGATTACGGTCATCATTGTGTTCATCATGGCTGGATTATTGTTGCTGCTCGTTACTTTTGGTGATCATACCGCGGTCGGTTTTTCTAACTTGACCGAACATGGCGGATTCTTCCCGAATGGATCGACAGGTTTGATCACGGCGATGCTGGTGGTTATCTATTCATATGGCGGTACGGAAATCATCGGGGTCACATTAGCTGAAACGAAAAATCCTGAAAAAGTGGTTCCAAAGGCGGTTCGCAGTACATTGGTCAGGATCATTTCTTTCTATATCATTCCTTTTTTCATCATCGTTAGCTTAATTCCTTGGAACGAAGTGAACGGGGTGAAGGAAAGTCCGTTTGTAATGGTCTTTCAAATGATCGGGATTCCAGGTGCCGACCATATCATGAACGCTGTTGTTCTATTAGCGATCATATCATCGATGAACTCCGGGTTATATGGTTCATCCCGCGTTCTCTTTACACAAGCCGTGGATGGTCGCGTTCCGAAAGTCTTTTCCCGTTTATCCAAGAAGAAAGTACCTGTTCCCGCAATATTAATGTGTACTTCGGCTTTATATGGCGGTGTATTGATTTCCTTGTTTGCTGGAAGCAAGACCTTCGATTTCCTAATGGGTTCGCTTGGATATACCGTATTATTCATCTGGTTGATCATTGCTTTCGCCCATTTGAAATCACGTAAACAACAGTCCGGAAAAACAAGTGCCTATAGGGTAAAATGGTTCCCGTATACGACTTGGGCTGCGATCATCGCTTTAATAACGATCCTGATCGGAATCATTTTCACGACATCCATAGTCGTTACGATCATTACACTTTGCATCTACATCTTCATTTCTTTAACGTATGTATGGAAAAAACGCCATAACAATATCTAGAGAAGGCGGAGGGATCACTTTTGCCTTCCCGCATATAAGTTTCATATCAAGCCGTGGTATATGCCATGGCTTTCGTTATGTATTCTTAGTCGGATTAAAAGTAAGAGATATCCATTTTACTAGTTCATGGGAATCATTAACTTTAGCGATTAAAGAGTTAATCTAGTGAAAAATGTAGTATAATAATCTTTGGAAAAAAACCAATATATATTGAAAGCCGGAGCGAGCTATGAAAAACAATTCCATACTATCCTTTCACCCGTTATATTATTTATTACTTTTGGTGATTACTAGTTCCATCTACTCAATCATCAATCAATCTTCAGGTCATGCTGTTGATGTTACGACTATATTAGATAGGGAGATTCCCTTTATTAAAGAATTTGCCGTTCCTTATTTACTTTGGTATCCGTATATTTATGGATTGCTGATTTACTATTGCTTTGTTGACCGAAAGCACTATTTCGTCGGATTAGGCAGTTTGATATCGGGGAAACTTCTCTGTTTTCTTGTATATTGCCTTTGGCAAACGACAGTTCCGCGTCCAGAAGTCGTGGGCAACGATATCTTTGCCCAGTTAATGCGGCTCATCTATAGTCATGATCAACCTGTCAACTGCCTTCCCAGCATACATGTACTGACCACATTCATCATGATGATCGTCGCCCATAAGCGGAAAGAAGAGCATAAATGGGAGTATGCCAGTGTCACTGCATTCGGAACACTGATCATCCTCTCCACGCTCTTTACGAAACAGCATGCTGTATTGGATGCACTCGCAGGAATCCTCCTTGCATGCGGAGTATATGCAGCCGTCCAGTATACCTTCCATGCGCTACCTGGTTTTCAGGCCAATCATTACGCAGCGAGGCAAATTAAAAAGTGACCACAGGAAAAAGCCACTGTAAGAATATTCACTCCCATGAGTTGATATGTTACAGTGGCTTTTTGTTTTTTATTGAAATTAATTGGACATTTATGTAAATTATATATGATATTATGTTTTTAATCGAATCGAAACAGTGGAGGGAGGAAAAGAATGCCTCATCATCTTGATCGAATGGCTGAAGACTTGGTTAAAGCAAAGTTGGAAAATTATTGGCCGGGTTTTGAACTTGTTGCTTATGCCATATATGACAAGAGTAATGTTTATCTATTCAATCATCCTAAATTCAGTAACAATCCAAAATGTACATATCATATTTTAAAGTGGGATACCGAATTTACTGCTGACACAATCATGATGTATGAAGAATATCCCACTGCAATTGTTAATATGGATCACTATAAGGAATATGAAGATTTGTTTTCAATAGCGGTTCATGAATTGTTTCACGGCTATCAATACATAAAGGATGAAAAACGGTTTCCCGATGAAATGATGGGAATCACATATCCGCTGTCAAAAGAAAATGTGGAATTGCGAAATCAGGAACGGACAAATCTTTATCATGCGTTATTGGAAAATAACATAATGAAGAAGAAACAATACCTTAATGCTTTCATTGCCCTAAGGGAAAAAAGAGCAGACATGATTGAAGAATACCTGACATACGAAAAATTGATTGAAACCATTGAGGGACCTGCGTGGTATGTCGAATTGAAGGCTTACTCGGAAAAAAGCCGGTTTGATTACGGTTCAGTATTAAAAAAGTATGCACAACAACTAATAAACAAGTATGAATCCACTTCTAGTATTAGAAGTAGTTGTTATAGCTCCGGGTTGTGTATGTGTTTGTTACTGGAAGAGCTTTCACCAGGCTGGATGGAAAGTTTTTTTGATAGAGAAGAAACATTATATGACCTTTTAAAACAGCAGTCCGGTGACTATATGGAGCATTCAATGGCTGATGTGAAGATAAGTTCTGAAACAGAGGAAGTCATTAATTTAGCTATGGAAAAGAGAATGAAAGCATTTGAAGAGTTTAATAAACAAGCAGGCATTCATTTATATATTGTTGGGGAAATAATGGCTAAATCCTTTGACCCAATGAATATGATCCCATCAGGAGATAGACTTTTACATAAGAGCTTTATAAAAGTAAGAATGAACAATGAAGATTTTCTTATTCAACAACCGGTTATTGCCCATGTTGATCATGGAATTCAAAACATAAATAAATTACATCTGATAATAGAGAATGAACCCACTGAAACCATTGATTCGCTTATAATTGATGGCGTTGGAGAAATAAAGGGAAGATATAAGAAACAAGAAAATATCTGGCATGTACTTATTTAAACTGAATTTTATCTTAACTGGGTTCCAAGCATCATTCCCTTATTACTTATTGCACCAAGACTTTTGGTTGAATTGAATGTACACCCCATGAAAAAAAGCATCGAACCTCCCATGACAGGAAGTCCGATGCTTTTTTCTTTTACATTTCAGCTTCAATTTTCAAAGATGAGTCTTCGCTGAACTGTTCTTTATCCAGGTCACCCGTTATTTTACTAGTCAGAATACCGGAAGTCATGCTTCCGCTGACATTCACGGCCGTTCTTCCCATATCGATCAATGGCTCGACGGAAATCAACAGGCCGGCCAAGGCGATTGGCAGGTTCATTGCAGATAATACAAGGATGGCAGCGAATGTTGCTCCTCCGCCTACACCTGCAACCCCGAAAGAACTAATGGCCACGATGGCAATCAACATGGCGATAAAGGAAGGGTCTAGCGGGTTGATCCCAACCGTTGGAGCGATCATGACCGCTAACATGGCCGGATAGATTCCGGCACAGCCGTTTTGACCGATCGACAAGCCGAAGGATCCGGCAAAGTTGGCAATACCTTCGGACACCCCTAGTTGTTTCTGTGTTTGGATGTTCAATGGCAGGGCGCCAGCACTTGTTCTTGAAGTGAAGGCAAACGATAATACCGGGAAAGCTTTTCTCAAATATACGATTGGATTCAATCCTGCAAGCATCAGCAATAGCAAATGGATGAGGAACATGACAATCAGGGCCACATAAGAAGCACCTACGAATTTCCCTAATTTCAGGATGGCATCCAAATCACTCGTAGCAACAGTCTTCGTCATGATCGCCAAGATCCCGTAAGGTGTTAAACGCAGGATCAATGTTACAACGCGCATGATGATGCTGTGCAATGTATCTACTATTTTAGCAAAAAATTCAGCATGTTCAGGCTGTTTCCTTTTGACTCCTAAATAGGCAATCCCAAGAAATGCAGCAAAAATTACAACGGAAATGGTTGATGTCGGACGTGCACCCGTTAAATCAAGGAACGGGTTGGACGGAATCAATTCAAGAATTTGCTGCGGCATCGTTTTATCCTGAATCGTACCGTATGTTTCCGAGATTTGATCTCCGCGGCTTAACTCCGCTTCCCCTTGCTCAATTTGAACGGCTTCCAAATTGAATACAGTTGCCGAGGTGATCCCGACAGCAGCTGCAATCGCAGTCGTTCCAAGCAGGATTCCGATGATCAGGACACTGATCTTTCCGATATTGCTAGTCAGTTTCAATCTTGTGAATGCGGATAAGATTGAAATGAAGACAAGCGGCATAACGATCATTTGCAGGAACTTGACATAGCCGGAACCTACAATGTTAAACCAATCGACCGATTTAACGATCGCATCTGACTGAGGTTCATAGAAATACTGCAAAAGAAGTCCGAATACAATCCCTAAACCAAGGCCAGTAAAGACCCTTTTTGTAAAGGAAATATGCTTCTTATTCATGTAAAATAAAACGCCTAAAAGAACGAGCATTATGGCAAGATTTAAAAACACATAACCAATCATATATATTCCTCCTAATTCCGATTAACCAAATCAGAATAATAAATATCTGAAGCCTATGATACATCATCCGTTGATTTTTTACCAGAAGAAAATAATTTATTTTTGACTTTTCCAGTAATTCATGTATGTATCCATATTCATGGACTGAATAAGAAGTCACAAAAAAGAGATATACATGAACCTTTCTCCACTCTGGGATCTAGGGTTCAGTATACCTCTTGCAGGTAAAATTGTTATTTCTTCAAATCAATCACGATATCATCCAATACCAACTCTTTTGGAACACTACTCGGCTTTGTTGGGAAAGATGACACCTTTTCTTCACCATCTTTCGTTATGGTTACTTCTCCGTGATTCTCTGAAGTGAAATTACGTAATGTTACATGTGGTGTCGCAATAAGTTTTGTAGCGTTTGGATCGATTTTTTGAAATGTTTTGCTGAAGTTCATATTATAAGAATCAATACCGCTTCCTCCGTTACCTTGACCATCGTATACATTCCCTAAGTCATCTTTAATCGTCAACTCCACATAGGCTTCATCCCATTTGTTTTTGACTGAGTCGGACACTTCTTGATGATAATCAACCACAAAGGACATTGGTGAGATCGATAGTTTTTCGACGGATACTTTTACTCCATGTTGATTCACACTTTTATTGATGACCTTCTCGTTGCTTTCAGTTGCCTCTAGAGAGAAAGCAAAATTCCAATTTCCTTTTATCTCTTTATCCATGTCGGTAATACTAATGCTGTTTATATTCCAGTCTATATTTACCTTATCCACTTTAAGATCTTCCAAGTTACTAACCGTTAATAAGCCTACATATTTTTTATCAGCTACTTTTGAAATTCCATCCGATCCTCCTTGGGCTTTCATTTCTTTTATATTCGGGCTGGGAATGTAGAATGATCCGTTACCCAAATCTTCTTCGCTTTCAATAGTATAAGTGATGGTTACCGTTTTTCCGTCATAAATGGCGTCATTTATCGTGAAAGTAAGGCCATTGCTTTCTTCGCTAAAGCCCATTTCGTTAGAGTAGGCCTTATAATCACTATAAAGACCCTTTCCATTATTCTTGATATCATCGGGGAGACCTGAGTTTTCATTACTAAAATAGCTGAAAATATCTCCTATCAAAGGAATGCTTTTAGCAGAAGCGGTAAACGAGAATCCAATCGTTGCGGTGGATAACCCGAATATGATCGAAGCAGCGAGAACATTCTTTTGCCAACGTTTCATTTTTTTCTTCTTGCTTATTGATTTTTTTAGGTTTTTTTTGACTTTCGCTTTTTCTAGTTCGGTGACTTTCATTTCATTAAATTCAGTTTCGTCTATGTCTATATCATTTAATAATTCATAAATATCCTTCATACGACACTGCCTCCTAACTTAAGATTCGTAGCTTTTTGACTTAGCTTCTTTTTGCCCCTATAAATTCGATTATCGATTGATGCTTTGGTCAACCCGAGTTTTATCGATATATCCTCATTTTTTAAACCAAGAAAGTACTTCATGATGAAAATATCCCGATCTACAGGCTCTAAAAGATCGATTAACTGAAGCAGTTCTTTTCTGTCTTCCGATATAATCAATTCATCTTCTGCTGATTTTTCTGAATCTATCTCGGTATAACTTGACGTATACTCCATTTTCTTTACGGTTTTTCGATAGTAATCAATCGCCTTAAACTTAGCGATTGCACAAATCCATTTTCTGAAATCTGTTGTATCCCCATGGAACTTTTTCGAATGGTTCCAAATTGAGAGAAAAATATCATTGATACATTCTTCCAGGACACCGTCGTTCCTAAGAGGAGAGAGAACCTTATATGTGACCCCCTTGATTAGTGGCAAATAGGTATCCACTATAAATTCCAATGCGTCTTCTTCTTGGCGTTGCAACCGCTCGATAAAATTTTTATCAGTAGACTTCATGACATGATTCCCCTTGTTTTTTTGTAAAAGCTTTTACATTTAATACAACGTGTGTAAAAAGATTTGTTCTCAATAATTTTGGATTTTTTTCGAAGGTAGTAGGTATGATTGGTCCATTCGCACTTGGAATGATATGGTATTGAGGGTATCAAATTTTGTCAGTATGCGACAGTGTTATCCATATTAGCGGCTAAAAATAGATTCTTTAACAAAACACTTGATTGCTGCTAAAAACTGTTGAATGAAAGATTATTCTATATTTATTTATCAGGAAGGATAAGCCCTTTGTTTTCTTGAATGATATATGCTTAGCGTTTTTTGAAAGGGTGAAAGAATGGTGGATATATACATTGACAGTCTTAATGAACGGGATGCACAAGCGTTATTTGAATTTGAATGCAATAATAGAAGGTTTTTCGAACAAACGGTCCCGGGCCGGGGTGATGATTATTATAGCTTTGGAACGTTTGGGATCAGGCATAAGGAATTATTAAAAGAACAAGAAGAGGCCATCTCCTCTTTTTATTTGATTAAGGATGGTTCAGGCATAATCGTCGGCAGGATTAATCTTGTGGATATCGACCCCATCAACGGTACGGCTCATGTCGGTTATAGAATCGGTGAAGCGTTTACGCAAAAAGGGATTGCGAATGAAGCTTTAAAGCTTTTGGTGAAGCTGGCGCCGGATTTGAATGTGACGCAAATGCATGCCAAAACGACAAGTGACAATATCGCCTCCCAAAAGGTTTTGGTGAAAAACGGTTTTGAACGGATTTCGATTAATGGGGAACTTAGTGCGGATTCGGGTCAAAAGCTAACATTCTTCCATTATAGTAGGAACCTTTGAATCCATTTTCTTCTATATAATAGAACGCATTCCATTTTTTCAATTGTGAAAAAAGGGGGAGGTAGCGGCTGTCACAGAAAGCACCTTCCCTGTATACTAACCGAGGATAGACCGCTTGATGGTCGCAAAGGACTTAATTGCGAGATATTTCCCCGGCAAAAGAGTTCGTTTACTTAAAAGGAGAAGGAGAATCTAATATGATAGAAGGTTTATATGAAGCCCATTTACCAGTCAAGAACCTGGACATCTCTATGGATTTTTATAAAAAAATAGGCTTGAAACTAGCTTGGAGGGGTGAAGATACTGCCTTCTTTTGGATCGAGGAAAACAAAAGCTGGGTAGGCTTATGGGAAGGGAAGGAATATCAAACCCCATACCACCCTTCACTAAGGCATATCGCCTTTCGGGTAACTTATGATAATATGAAAAATGCATTAACTTGGCTCAAATCCTTGCAAATTGAAGTCGTCCCATTCGGAAAAAGGACAACGATTGAACCATTTGTCCGTCCGAACCAAGGAAACGCTTCCGTCTACTTCAATGATCCCGATGGCAATAGTCTCGAACTTATGTGTTCGATAAAAGTCCCTGATGCCTATAAGCATATGACCGAAAAACTTTCACTTGAAGAATGGGAAGAACTTTTAACCAGGTGAACTTTGTAAATGAAAAGTTTCCCGCCCAGTCTCAATCATTAATTTACTATACAAGTATGAGCAATCAATACGAAAGGCTTAGGGCACTTGCTTCCCTCTAATGATTAATTTCAGATTTCTTGTTTATTTGTATTTTGTTAATATATAGATTAATTGGTTTTTTTGATAAAATGAAAACAAAAAAATATACTGTATGAAACTTTTGATTTTAAAAAAGGCAGAGCCAGTGTTTATAGAAGGAAGTGTAAGAATGCAAGTAACGAATAACGAAAGTATCCATAATCAATTACGTGCAGACTGTGAGAATTGTTTTGGTTTGTGCTGTGTAGCCCTGCCTTATGCAAAGTCTGCTGATTTTGCATTTGATAAAGATGGAGGTACACCATGTTCAAACCTTCAATCCGATTATCGTTGCGGCATCCATGAAAATCTCCGAGTAAAAGGGTATAAAGGCTGTACGGTATATGAATGCTTCGGTGCCGGTCAAAAGGTATCCCAGCTCACCTTTGATGGAAACGATTGGAGGAACAACCCCGCATCAGCAAAGGAAATGTTCGAAGTTTTTCCAATTATGCAACAACTGCATGAAATGCTTTGCTACTTAAATGAAGCACTTAATTTAGAAGATGCGCAACCTCTTCACCGGGAATTGCAGGCCGCTTTTGAAGACACGGAATATCTCACTAAACAAAGTCCAAAGTCTATCATGGACCTGAATGTACCAGCTCATAGAACGATCGTTAACGATTTACTCCTGCGCACAAGTGAAATGGTACGTGCAAAGGTTTCAATTAAGAAAAATAAGAAGAAGCCGAACAAAATAGGTAGGGGAAGTGACCTGATCGGTGCAAAATTGAGAGGTGCTGACCTTAGGGGAGCGAACTTAAGAGGGGCTTTGCTTATTGCATCCGACCTCAGGGAAGCCGACATGAGAGTGACGGACCTGATCGGTGCAGACTTTAGGGACGCTGATTTAAGCGGTGCCGATCTCACCGGCAGTTTCTTCATCACACAAGCACAGATTAACTCGGCTAAAGGCGACACGAAGACAAAATTACCGCACTCATTAAGAATTCCCGATCATTGGAGGTAGAAGAATGTTTCATTCATGAGTAAAAGCGCGAAACTCGCGAGTAAATGCGCCAAACTTACGAGTAAATGCGTGAAATTCACGAGTAAAAGCGCGAAACTCACGAGTAAAAGCGTGAAACTCACGAGTAAAGCCCAAATTCACGAGTAAAAGGCCCAAATTCACGAGTAAAAGTGCCAAACTCACGAGTAAAAGCGCGAAACTCACGAGTAAAAGCGCGAAACTCGCGAGTAATGGGAAATTTACTACATAGTGCTGAACATCAATAGCGGACAAGTAAATTGGATTTGGCTTTAATCCGAAGCTTTTACAAAGAGTGAACTCTACTAACATGCGATTCTTCATTAGGAAGGGTCGTCTTTTAAATTTGGGCGGGAAATTTTCATTTTTTCCTTTGACTCTGACGTTGCGTGATACCTTAATGTAAATGTTATCGAAAGGAGGTAAGAAGCAGTGGCGATGAAAGTGAAGGAGCTAGCCGATTTGGTTGGCATTAGTGTGCGGACACTGCATTATTATGATGAAATCGGGTTATTATCGCCGGAGGAAATAACCGATGCAGGTTATCGCCTTTATTCGAATGATAATCTTGAGATGTTGCAGCAAATCCTGTTTTTCAGGGAACTTGGCATGCCATTAAAGGAAATAAAACAAATGGTGAACAGCTCTTCGTTTGATAAACAAGATGCGTTAAAGCAACATCAAAAAAAGTTACTGGAGAAACGCAGTCAGCTCGATAAATTAATTAAGACGGTCGAAAAATCGATCAAGCATATGAAAGGGGAAATTCAGATGACGAATAAAGAGAAATTTGAAGGATTTGACTTCAGTCAGAATCCATATGAAGAAGAGGCCCGCAAGCTTTGGGGGGATAAAGCTGTCGATGAGTCGAAGGCTAAAGTGGCGGGCATGTCCAAGGATGCACAGAAAGTCGTATCGGAGATCTATTTAAAACTTGCGGCAATCCGAGATGCTTCGCCTAAGTCGGAGGAGGCACAAGAGGCCATTAAAGAATGGTATGATTGTTTGAACAATAACTTCGGCACATACTCGCTGGATGCTTTCAAAGGATTAGGTCAAATGTACGTGGACGATCAACGCTTCACCAAAAATATTGACCAATACGGTGAAGGATTGGCAAAATTCATGTGTGATGCGATGGCGCATTTTGCAGATGCGAACAAAAATTAAATCCCAAGATGGAAGGTTGCTGCGGCAACCTTTTTATTTTGGAGCGGAAGGGACGGTAAGTTTAAGAAGTTGTATACTATGATTATGGGAATATTTAGAATCGAAGAGAATAGGGGGAAACCTATGGAGTTTAGGCATGACTCTTTTAACCTCGGGAAGATCAATGATGTTGATGGAAGTAAAGTGGAGGCTATTAATGGAGATACCATTTATACAAGCATCGTCACTAAACTTAGGGACGCAGGTTGCGTTTTTGCAGAGGAAGAGGGTCGGCTGCTTATCAACGAGGCACGGACAACGGCCGAGCTTGCTGGGATGGTGGATAGACGGATAGCGGGTTTGCCCCTTGAACACGTCATCGGTTGGGCGGAATTCTGCGGTATCCGGATAGAGGTAGATCTTGGAGTTTTCGTACCCCGCCGACGGACCGAGTTTTTGGTACGCCAAGCGACAGCACTCGCTATGCCAGGAGCAGTCATAGTGGACTTGTGCTGCGGCACGGGCGCGGTTGGCTCCGCGGTTGGCGATGTTCTCGAAGGTATCGAGTTGTACGCAGTCGACATTGACCCAGCCGCGGTGCGATGCGCCCGTCGTAACGTCACTTCAATCAATGGTCAAGTATACGAAGGTGACCTCTATGAACCGCTTCCAGCAAATTTACGGGGGCGTGTTGACGTCCTGGTCGCAAACGCACCATACGTCCCCACTGAGGGAATCGGTCTATTACCCCATGAAGCGCGCATGCATGAGGCGAGGGTGGCATTGGACGGCGGTGCGGACGGGCTTGATGTCCAGCGAAGGGTGGCGGCCTCGGCAACACTTTGGCTGGCACCGGGCTCCCATTTGTTAGTCGAGACGAGTGAGCGGCAAGCGATGCAGACCGTTGAAATCTTTGCTGGATACGGAATGATGCCACAAATGGTAAAGTGTGAAGAACTGGATGCCACTGTCGTAATTGGAACCAGGCCCGCACTCTAAAGAAATGTTTGGGGCATTTGTTAAGTTATGACTAGGGAAAAACATGACCTTCAAAAATCAAATTTATGCAACAAAATGAGGCAATCGAGCAATGAAAAAATCCAAGTCATCTTGAGGTGTCGGTTTACATGGAACTTTGGAAAATCAGTCAAAAGGTTTCGGAACTAAGCGATGTGATTCCTTATTATTTTTTTAGTCTAGTTTCTTCCTGTCTGTCGCTTTCCACGGTGATGGTTGCATTCAGCCTGGATACATGGGGGATGATTGGCATTATCGTGAATTCTTTTTATGTCGTTATCCCATATTTATTATTTGCTGTTCCGGTACAGGTCCTTTTCAATAAACATCCTAAAAAATTCAGTTTAAACTATTTTTGCCTTTATATTTTTTTCTCTTTGCCGGCCGTATTCATTTATAGGTCCGTGCTTAATTTTGACTTCAGCCTGGATATTTTAACTACAAAGAATTACTATGCAATCAGCCTTTTAGCGGCACTGTTTTTTTGGTTTTGGGATTCGGTCTTTTTACAAAAAAATAGCTCTGCTTCATAAGAAGGGACCGGTTAAATGGTCCCTTCTAACATTATTTCTTTAGCAAGTTTACGATTTCTTTAGCTTTTTCTATTGTAACTCCTTCAATGATACTATTGTTTTTTCGAACAGCCGTACCGAAATGATAGTGACCGGTATGCAGTTCGGAATGGATAGAAAGGATATTATCCTTATTCAAGCCGCTCCCAACCAGTAGGGCTATCTCGCCGCAGACTCTTTTCATTTGTTGAATCGTTTTCATGCGGCTAGGGAAATCCCCATGCCCACCTGAGGTCAATATCGTAGTGATTTCTGGATATTTTGCTAGCATTTCAGCTGAAATGACAGGGTCGTGCGTATCATCGATGGCTCGGTGGAATGTAATCTCCAAACCTTCACATACGGTCAATAGTTCTTCGAGGTATGGACGATTGATTTCATTTTCTTCATTTAATGCACCTAATACGACCCCGTTCGCTCCCAGTGATCGAATGATTTGGATATCTTTTTTCATGATTTCCAATTCCTTTCGCGTATAGCAAAAAGATTGGCTATGAGGCCTTACCATCACGTTGACTGGTATCTTCACTGAATTGACGACAGCTTCTATCAGGGCGTGGCTTGGAGTTAATCCACCCTCGGCTAAAGAACTGACAAGCTCGATTCGGTCTGCGCCCGATTCTTCGATTATGAGGGCATCTTCTATTGTTGTGGCAATGAATTCAATGTACATTGGATTTTCCTTTCCTGCATGCAAGTGTTATATGAATATTAAATCCATTAAAAATCGTAAAGTCAATTCATTAATAGTTTTCCACAAATGGAATATCTTTATTTCTCAAATTTATGAAACGAAATGAACATTCAAACGTATAAAAAAAGAATATATCCGATGGTATATTTGAAAGTGGAATGTTCGGCAGGGTAATTCAATGAAAATCATCATGACGGAGGTTATTTAATTGGATAAAGAAAGTAAGGAAATAAAGAAATCGAGGTTTTACAAAGTAGGGATGGGATTCCTTATCATTTCCCTTCTCACTTGGATCATTCCTGTCGCAGCTCCTTTTACGCCATTTTCGGCTGCGGTTAAGGCTGGGGTCATCACAGGTGCGATCGTCTTTGCGGAAGTGATGTTTTGGGCAGGCGCGCTTTTGGTCGGTAAAGAAGTGGCCGCTAAATATAAGGGCTATTTAAACCCGAAAAATTGGAGAAAAGAAAAAGGATGAAGCTGTTTTTAATAAAAAAGGGCTGGGAGTGAAGCTCAAATGGAAACGGAGTTGTTGAAAGTTTTCGATTCCAATCGCATTCAAACCGGCGTGGCTTCGCGAGAGGAAGTACATACATTGGGACATTGGCATGAGGTTTTCCATTGCTGGTTCGCAAGTTCGGAAGCGGGCGTGGATTACCTATATCTTCAGCATCGTTGTGCGATGAAAAAAGATTATCCGAATCTATGGGATATTACGGCTGCCGGCCATTTACTGGCTCATGAAACGGTATACGACGGAGTAAGGGAGATTAAAGAAGAGCTAGGCATTGACGTTTCCTTTGACGAGTTGGTTCCATTAGGGATTATTGAATACCATCAAACGAAAGAAGGTTTCATCGACAAAGAACTGGCAAACGTCTTTCTATATGAACGTGCACATAGCTTCGATGATTTCACCCTGCAGCCAGAAGAGGTTTCCGGGATGGTGAAGGTTGTGCTGACTGACTTCGAAGAGCTTTGGACCGAAGCGAAGGACAAAGTGAATATAAAGGGATTTGAAATGAATCACGAAGGCCGCAGGATGATGGTCGATCGATTTGTTGGACGGAATGAGTTCGTTCCGCATGGTCGTTCCTATTATGATAGCATCATTAGATTGATCAGAGAAAACCTCGCTAAATGAAAATAAAGCCCTGGCAAAACGATTCGAGTTTTGTCGGGGCTTTTCTTTTTTCTTGAAAAAACATTAAGTATATCGACCTGTATCTTTTCCGATCAACGGCAGTCTATTGGCTCGTTTTGTTCCAGCTTGATACGCATAAGTTCTTAGTTATTACCTTATTTGTCCTGAATGGCTCATAGGGATAATGACTTTGTCTCTGTGATGATTCAGCTGGTATAGCGAGACATACCAGACTGTAATGATGATGCTTGGCTGCACCGTAAAGGCTGGGGTGTCGTTTTTCATGAACTAGGGAATTTATCACTTGTAAGAATATTACAAAATTGTAAGATGAACAGTGTATGAATTTTGTTAAGGGGATGAGTGAAATAATGAAAAAAATGGTTTTATGCATTTCATTTTTTGTAGCTTCTTTAGTCCTTTTTGGCTTCCTTGATTCTTTTGCAAGCAAAGCATCAGCAGAAACACATACCTATGATGGAAAAAGTCCTTACTATAATAGTTGTGCGAACAGCGCTGTCACGAAAAAGTCGGTGAAAATTTATGCCAATGGCGGTTCTGCCAATTTGGAGTTGAAATTCAGCACTGTCTGTAAAACCGCCTGGGCGAAGATCACTCTAAGCAGACCGGCTATAGCGGATGGTGAGGCAACGGCATTGGTTGTTCGAAATACTGATAATAAACAATTCAGCTGTGCATCTCCTGGAGGAAATGGTGAAATAAATAAAGGTCAAACGTCATGCTATACACCGATGGTATATGATTTAGATCCGCGAAAAGCGAAAGCGGTAGCCTTTTGGCCATATACAGCAGGTGAAACCGACTGGTATTAATGAAAAAAGAAAAACCTTCATCTATATTTTTGCAAAGAAAGGATGAATGAATTGAATAAAAAGCTTAAAATGATAGGTTTATCCATGGTGATGACACTGTCGATGTTTATTGTCGACTTTGGATTTGGAAAAAATCAAGCACTGGCCGAAACACACACCTATGATGGAAAAAGTCCTTACTATAATAGTTGTGCAGATTCGGCGGTAACGAAGGATAAAAAATGGATCGATTCCAATTCGTACGTAGAATTGAAATACAGCACTGTGTGTAAAACCGCCTGGGCAAAAGTGACCGTAACACGCCCTGCCGTATACAATCATGAAGCGGATGCCAGAATCGTCCGAAGTACTGATGGTAAGGCCTATACATGCTCAAGTTCCGGGGGCAATGGTGTCGTGAATATCGGGCAGACCTCATGCTATACACCAATGGTATATGATTATGACCCGCGCAAAGCACAGGCCCAAGGGATACATGCGATTCCAAATAGTGATGCCTATAATAAAGCTGTGACTATTTGGTACTAAAAAACAAAAACGTAAAAAAGCATCCTTATAGCCGGATGCTTTTTTTGCGCTCAGATTGTGCTTCCAATTGAAGTAAATATCGTTTCATCTCCGCACCTCCGCGGTAGCCGGTAATGGCCCCGTTTTTTCCGATAACCCGGTGACATGGCACCGTGATCAGAATTGGGTTGGCGCCAATGGCCGTACCAACCGCCCGAACAGCTGCAGGTCTTTGGATGATTTGGGCAATATCGGAATAGGAACAAGTTTGTCCATAGGGTATTTGATTCAGCGCTGCCCAAATTTCTTGTTGAAAGGGCGTGCCTTTTATATCTGCAGGAAGAGAGAAAGTCTGCCTGGTTCCTTCGAAATATTCTTGTAGTTCTTTTAGATAGGGATTTAATGCTTTTTCATTTTCAACAAGGTTCGCATTTGGAAAGCGTTTTTGCATCAAGGACTTCAGCTCTTCATACGTTTGACCGGGAGAGCCTACATAGCAAAGCCCTTTTTCCGTCCTGGCCACATATAATTGCCACTTATCATAATGCAATATGGCCCAGTCAATGGTTTGTTCTTTATCATTCTTCATTTTCTTCACGCTCCAATGCTTGAGTTTTGAGATAAGCATTCCTATATCCTGAAGGGGTATTCCCCATTTTCCTTTTGAATAACGTCATGAAATAGGGTGTACTGGAGAACCCGGCAGCGAAGCCTATTTCAGTTATCGGCAGTTCGGAGGTTTCCAGCAGCCTCGTCGCTTTTTCAAGGCGAAGCCGCTGGATGTATTCACTGGGCGATATCCCCTTCACACGCTTGAATGATCGTTGTAAATGATACGGGCTGCCGTGGGAAATATCCGCCAATTTGTTCAAAGTGAGGTGTTCGCTGTAATGGGAGTCGATCCATTCGGCTATTTGTTCAACCCATTCTTCTGTCGGCACATTCAGTCCTTCCGGTTTACATCGTTTACAAGGCCGGAATTCCTCTTCCAAAGCCATCATGGCATTTTTGAAGATCTTCACGTTTTCCTTATTGGGCACCCTGGATTTACAGGAGGGCCTGCAAAAGATGCCCGTCGTAATTACTCCGTATAAAAATTGATCATCATATGCTGCATCACAATCTATAATAGCTTTCCAATATTCATTCGGGAAATCTGCTTTTTTCGGATTCACTACATTCACCTCTCCATTTAGTATACAAGAAAGGGTTGATATACAAACATTTTGAGAATATAAAAGCAAGATAACGTAATTGTTCAATAAGTTTTGCTAAAATTAGGGAGTTCAAAGAAAGAGCAAGATAACGTATCGGTTTGTCATTAGAATAAAGCTAAAGGAGGGAGCAGGATGAAAGAGACATTATCAAATGATGAAGGCATGATGGAATTGAGGATTCATGCACCAAAGGAGTTTAGTTTTTCGGAAAATCTTAAATACTTATCAAGATCCTCCAATGAATGTCTGTTCGATATTGTTGATCAAAAAGTTTATCGAGCACTTATTGTCGAAAACGAGACATTTTTAATAGAAATCAGTGCGATGAATGAAACGGAGCTGACCGTCCGTTTCCCAGGACGAACAGCACCGATGGAAAATCAGGTAAAGGATGCTGTTTGCCAATACGTTCGTCACTGGTTCGATCTTGAGACAAATCTGCTTCCTTTTTATGAATTGGCCCAAAAGGACCCTTTATTGCAAAAGCCGGTAAGCCAATTCTTCGGCCTGAGAAATATGGGCATCCCTGATTTATTTGAAGCGATTGCCTGGGGAATACTTGGTCAGCAGATTAACTTGACTTATGCCTATACCTTGAAACGGAGACTTGTGGAGGGATTTGGTGAACATGTTGAATTCGAGGGAACGCAATATTGGCTGTTTCCGACACCTGATGCGATCGCGAAATTGACTGTCGAAGATTTTGCCGATTTGAGGATGACGGTAAAGAAGTGTGAATATTTAATAGGTGTTGCCCAACTGATTGCAGAAGGGGAACTTACTAAAGAAAAGCTATTGAATGCAAAGGATGTAAAAGAGGCTGAAAAAATGCTGACCAACATACGGGGAATCGGTCCGTGGACAGCAAACTATGTCTTGATGCGCTGTTTGCGTTTTCCAGCAGCCTTTCCCATCGATGACGTCGGGCTGCATAATTCCATGAAACTTCTCATGCAAACAGAAGCAAAACCAACGAAAGCGGAAATCCTGAAACTATCGGAAGCGTGGGCCGGTTGGGAATCCTATGCAACCTTCTATTTATGGAGAATGCTATATTGAATCCCGGGATAAACCTGCAAGTAACGTCGATATATCCCCATATTCGGAGATATATTATTTTCTAATATAAATGCCTTTCCAGCCCAAACACGTTGGGTCCATATTTCATAACTTATTACATTCAATCTTATAGAGGTGAATGACTATATGTACCCAACGTATCAGTATGAAGATCAAGCTTATCTTGAACGGCAGTTTCCCGGTCTACCCGGCTTTCCAGGCATCCCTGGTTCACCTCAATTTCCAGGTCAACCGGGCATCCCTGGTTTACCCCAATTTCCAGGTCAACCGGGACTGCCGCCGGGTTCGCAAGCACCTACTGCCCCTCCGCCAGCGTTTATCCCCCAACAGCAATCGGCTTCAGTATTTGCGATAGATCCGGGTGCGATTTCGTTTTGTCTGTTCAGGAATACTTTTATATGGCTAAACAATGGTGCGCGTTTCTGGTTTTACCCCATCTTCGTCGGTCCGCGTTCTGTTGCCGGCTTCAGGTGGAATGGCAGGTTCTGGACGATTTTTGGCATAGATACAAGACAAATCAATTCATTTACCTGTTTTTGAAAAAATGCTCAAAGGAAATGTTTCCTTTGAGCATTTTATTTTTCAGATTGTTTTGCTTTCTAGACAGAAGCAGCATTGTCCAAAGAAAAACATCATTAAGATTACAAGGTGGAAAACAACTGCACCTTGAACTTCGCACCATCATCGGGGTGTCCATCTTACTTAAATAGGATACTGAGAAATAGTCGGTCAACAATGTTCAATATTTAATAGAAATGGTAAAATCATTATGCTCCTATAAAAATTAGTGAATGAAAATGAAAATAGAGGATGCTGTTGAATATGAGGAAAGTATCGCTGGAGACCAAGATTCTAGGGTTAGTTCTATCGTTGAGCCTTTTTTTGATCCTGTTATTGACGACTACTTTTTCCTATATGGAAGGAAGGCAAATAGCGAAGGATAAAGCTCAATTGGCGTTGGAGCTTTCAAAGACGATTAGCTTCATGCCAACTGTTACAGAGGCCTTTGAGACGGATGATCCCGCTGGCATCATCCAGCCGATTGCCGAAAAGATCCGCAGGGAAACAGGTGCTGAGTTCATCGTTGTAGGGAATGCAGAGGGAATTCGCTATTCCCATCCGCTGGCTCCCGAAATTGGGAAGCGGATGGAAGGCGGGGATAATAGCAGGGCCATTCGGGAAGGCGAATATTATGTCTCCGAAGCGGCAGGATCACTCGGCCTATCCATTCGGGGGAAGTCACCGGTATTCAATGAGGATGGAAAAATAATTGGGATCGTCTCCGTCGGTTTTTTGGTGGACGATGTGCGCGCCCAAATTTTCAAGGATTTGTCCAAGGAGATGATTGTATCTTTAGTGGCCATCATGATCTCGATCATTGGCAGTTATATGCTGGCAAG
Source organism: Bacillus sp. ISL-78 (assembly GCF_018613455.1). Lineage (NCBI taxonomy): Bacteria > Bacillati > Bacillota > Bacilli > Caryophanales > Bacillaceae > Bacillus > Bacillus sp. ISL-78. The sequence continues at coordinate 1,993 of NZ_JAGGQC010000044.1, read as the reverse complement.
AAGCATACGTAAAGATACACTGGGGCTGGAACCATTTGAAATCGCCAATTTATATAAAGAAAAAAATGCAGTGCTTCAATCGGTGAAAGAAGGGATTCTGGCCATTGATCAAAATGGGCTGATTACCTCGATGAATCAGCCGGCAAAAAAATTGCTGGATATTAAAGAGTCCGTTCGCCATTTGAACGTCGATGGCCTTTTTCCTTCAAAATATTTATTCGAGGTGCTGAAGTCCGGTGAACCGCAAATGGATAAGGAGATTTCATGGGAAGACAAATCCGTTATCGTCAATTGTACGCCAATTTTCGATAGTGAAGGGGTAAGCGGTGTTGTCGCTTCATTCCGTGATCGAACGGAAATTGAGGAAATGGTCAACACATTATCGGAAGTGAAGATGCATTCAGAGGATTTAAGGGCACAAACCCATGAATTTACCAATAAACTATACGTCCTTTCAGGTTTGATACAATTAGGGGAATACGATGAAGCAATCGATATGATTCAAAGCGAAACATCAGAATTGCATTCCCTGAACCGTGTCGTGTTCGAACAGATAAAGGATACAAAGGTACAAGCCCTGTTACTTGGCAAGATCGGGAAAGCATCGGAGAAGAAGATCATCTTTGAAATAGATGCACAAAGCTACCTGGAGAAACTGCCGGATCATATAAAACTGTCACAACTAACATTGATTCTAGGCAACATTATCGATAATGCACTTGAAGCGGTTTCAAGCATGGAGGAGCCGCTGGTGAAATTTTTCGCCACAGATATCGGAAATGATATGGTATTTGAAGTGAGTGATAACGGAAAGGGAATACCTGAGGATGCCATCGCCCATATTTTCGATCGGGGTTTCACTTCGAAAAACAGCGGAAGTCCGAGTGGTTATGGACTTTCGAATGCTGATCATGTCGTAAAAGAGCTGGGCGGCATCATCGAAGTTCAAAGCGAGGTTGGGAACACCATATTCACCGTTTATCTTCCTAAAGAACAGCGAGGAGGGAAAGAATGCTGAAGATAAGAGCAGTCATTGCAGAGGATGATTTTCGTGTAGCGGATATCCATGAAAAATTCCTGAAAAACTTTGATGAAATAGAAGTGGTCGGAAAAGCTGTCAATGCCAAAAAGACGCTTCGGATTTTGGAACAAAAAAGCCCGGATCTGCTTTTGCTTGATGTTTATATGCCAGATCAGCTTGGTACAGACCTCCTTCCGGACATACGGAAAAAATTCCCGAATGTGGATATCATCATGATTACCGCGGCAACGGATAAAGAACAACTGGAAAAGGCGCTTCACTATGGTGTAGAGAATTATTTAATTAAACCAGTGGAGATGAAGCGCTTCAACCAAGTTATCGAAGAGTATCTGAAGAAAGTCCATCTGATGAAATCCAAACAAGAGATAGACCAGGATTTTGTGGATCTCATTTTGAAAAAGGGTTCATCCGTTTCGGAATCGAACGATGGGCAGGCCCTGCCGAAAGGGGTCGACGAAATCACGTTGGCGAAGGTGATCGAGGTACTCGAAGCAAGCGATATCGGTTTGTCGGCTGAGCAAGTGAGCGGACAGATCGGTGCTTCCAGGACAACGGCGAGACGCTACCTGGAATACTTGATATCCGTTAAGAAATGTAAAGCGGAAGTCGTATATGGGGTAGTGGGGAGACCTGAGCGAAGATATTATAAAATTCAATAGAATTATGTGAGAGACACCTTCAAGATTGAAGGTGTCTTTTTTAGGCTTTTTTCACATACTTTGTTGCTATTTACCAGGTAGTGAGTTGTGGTTGATTCCCCTCCAGATGCTCGCTTTCCTTGGTGCGGGCGGTGAGCCTCCTCGGCGTAAACGCCTGTGGGGTCTCACCTGTCCCGCTGCTCCCGCAGGAGTCTCGCACTTCCGCTCCAATCAACCTTAAATCGTTTCGTTTTAAAAACAGCATTCTTTACGAAAAGAGCCTAAAATAAAAACCGCTGCCCCTGAAAGCGGC
>NZ_JAGGQC010000043.1:0-5524 GCF_018613455.1 Bacillus sp. ISL-78 | reverse complement strand
GTTCAGATTCAATCAGCCTTGCCGAGTTTCTTCCTGAATCGGAGGGCTATATGCTGACGCTGCTCTCCTTTTACCAGATGCACAATCCGGATTTCTATATCCAAAAGCTTTCAGATGAGCTTACGGACCGCAAATTAGGAAATGCGTTTTCCCTGCAGACGGATCTTAACCTCTGCCTTGTTATCACCATTCGCGATCAATGGCTCTCCGTTGAGGAATGGATCAGCCAGGAGTTCGATATCCCGGTTAGGCTTGTAACTGAAGAGCAGATCGAAACTTTATCGGATATCAGGACCTCGTTTCAGGCTCTGCAGAAAAAGCTCGAGGAACAAAACTTCCGATCCATCCACCGTCTGGATGAAATAGATGCCGCTCGCCGCATGGAAGACATGGTTTCCTATGTTGACATGTATTATATGGAGGATTTGAGTCTGGAAAAGCTGTCGAATGTTTTCTTTTTAAGCCGCGAGCATATCTCGAGAAAGTATAAGCAAGAAACCGGAATGACCCTGTCCAAATACATCACGGAGCTTAGAATCAGCCAGGCAAAGTCGTGGCTGAAACAAAAAGACAAAAGCATTTATTCCATCTCGACCATGCTTGGCTATCAAGATGAAATCTACTTTTCAAAGCTATTTAAAAAGGTCGTCGGCATGACGCCTTTTGAGTTCAGGAACAGGAACGATCAACATGAATCTAAAGGGGTGACATGATGAAAAACAGGTTTTTATCCCTTTTGTTAATCGGAGCCGTCAGCCTGCCTCTTTCTGCATGTCAGGATGAAGCCTCACCAGAAAAAACGGAAAAGACAGAGCGGAAAATCACGCTGGATTTAAGGAATCCGAAAGTGGAAATCTCCACTCAATTTGAAGAAATGACACGTGCTTATGAACGGGAAAATCCTCACGTCAATATCAGGGTACATACTGTTGGAGGCGCAATGGATGACCTCGCCGACCTAAAAGCCGAAATGGCGACCGGCACTGGTCCGGATATCTTTACAAACAGCGGCTATGAAAATGCCAAGCTGTGGCGGAATTATCTGGAGGATCTTTCAGGGGAGCCCTGGATTAATCAAGCATACAAAGAATCCCTGACGCCAGTCACATTGGACGGGAAAATTTACGGAATGCCGGTTAACCTTGAAGGGTATGGCTTTATCTATAATAAGAATCTATTTAAAAAAGCCGGCATAACTGAACAGCCAGCCACTCTTTCTGAACTGACAGCAGCTGCCGAAAAGCTGCAGAATGCAGGCATTACTCCCTTTGCAACAGGCTACTATGAAGACTGGAAATTGGGCGACCATCTAATGAATGTTGCTTTTGCCCAGCAAAAGGATACTGATGCTTTTATAAGAAATTTAAATAACGGTACGGAAAAAATCAGTACCAATCAAACATTTAAGGATCTCCTTGCCCTGCTGGATCTCACCATAAAGTACGGAAACGATAATCCGCTGTCAACGGACTATACAATGGAAGTGAATCTGTTTACCTCCGAAAAAGCAGCCATCATTCTGCAAGGCAACTGGATTCAGCCGATGATCGATCAAGCTTCGCCTGACATGAACATCGGTTTTATGCCGATTCCGATTAATGACCGACCTTTAAAGGAAGCCCTTGTCGTCAGCGTTCCAAATTATTGGGCCGTAAATAAACAGTCCATTCCTGAAAAGAAAAAAGAAGCCAAGAAATTTTTAAATTGGATGGTGTTGTCAGAACAAGGAAAACGGTTCATGACGGAAGAATTCAAATTCATTCCTGCGTTTAAGAACATTAAAACTGATGATATAGGGCCGATCGCAGAAGAAACTCTTCGGAATTACAAAGATGGGAACACCGTCCCATCTAACTGGTTTCACTTCCCTGTTGAAATTAGGGAAGAATTCGGAGCCGCTACTCAGCTCTATGTCGGGAAACAGCTGAACCGCAATCAACTGCTCAATGAATATCAGAAGTCCTGGGAGAGGTTTTCGAAGGAATAGCCTCTTGCCGGGGCTTTTTTTGCCTTCCACAATTGTGATATCAATATACGACTAAATTCCAATCAATATGTGGCATACCTCTCTTTTCACGAATCGCCTATAATTCTACTGTACTAGCAAACACATAAAACGAGGAGGAAGATTTATGAACTTTAGCAGGCTTGCCAAACAGGCAACAGCAGGAATACTTAGTACTGGCATTCTATTAAGCGGTACTGTTACCCAATCATTTGCAGCTTCAAAGGATCCGGCAGATTACAAAGAAACGTACGATACTTCACAAATCACTCGATCAGCTATGAAAGATATGATTAATCAGCACGGTGATACTAGATATGCCGTTCCTAGGTTTGACGAATCCACAATTAAAAACATCCCTTCTGCCAAAAAAGTAACGGAATCAGGCGAAACCATTAATTTAGATGTGTGGGATACATGGCCATTGCAAAACGCTGATGGAACTGTTGCAGAGTACAAAGGATATCATATCGTTTTTGGATTAGCAGGAGATCCTAAAAACGCGAGTGATACGTTCATCTACATATTCTACAAAAAAGCGGGCGACAACTCCCTTGATGCTTGGAAGAATGCTGGAAGAGTATTTGATGCCAATGATAAAAACGTTCCAAATGATCCTTATCTAAAAGAGCAAGCCGAAGAGTGGTCAGGTTCTGCAACCTTCACTAAGGACGGGGAAGTTCGCTTATTCTATACAAACCGTGAACCGTATATACCTGAGTCAGGGAATTATGGGAAACAAACCTTGACAACCGCTCAAGTAAACCTTTCAGAGCCAGATTCTGAAACATTAAAAGTGGATGGAGTTGAGGATTACAAATCCATCTATGAAGGCAAAGACAGCAAGTACTATCAAACTGTAGATAAATTTGTAGAGGACGGAAATTCCGCTGATAATCATACCTTCAGAGACCCTCACTATGTAGAAGACAACGGCCGCAAATACCTTGTATTTGAAGCAAATACGGGTACAGAATATGGCTACCAAGGCGAAGAATCGCTATACAATAGAGCTTATTATGGCAACAGCAATAAATTCTTCCAGGATGAGAAAAACAAACTTATGCAAAGCCCTAAAAAAGAGTTAGCTGAACTTGCAAACGGTGCAATTGGAATCATTGAGGTAAACGACGATTATACATTGAAAAAAGAAATGAAGCCATTGATTGTTTCAAATACGGTCACAGATGAAATCGAACGTCCAAACATCTTTAAAAAGGACGGCAAGTGGTATTTATTCACAAGTTCAAGAGGATCAAAAATGACCATTGATGGAATCGATAATCAAGATATTTACATGTTAGGCTACACGTCAAATTCCTTAACTGGCCCATATAAACCATTGAATAATACGGGTATCGTCCTGCATCAGGATCTAGATCCATATGACATCACTTGGAACTATGCACACTATGCGATCCCGCAGGCTGACAGTGATAATGTTGTAGTGACAAGCTACATGACAAACAGAGGTTATTTTGAAGACAATAAATCTACCTTTGCCCCAAGCTTCCAGCTTAACATTAAAGGGAAACAAACATCGGTAGTAAAAGACAGTATTCTTGAACAAGGCCAGATTACGGTTAAGTAGTTACCAGTGAAAAGAAAAAGAAAATGTCAGGAAAACTTGGCATTTTCTTTTTTCTATTTTAAAAGAGAAAAGTGGTGAGTTTAAGTGAACAAAAAGAAATATAAGATGGTTGGATTATTCGTTCTTGGATTATGGATGGTTATTTGCACAGGAATTTTGATTCATTCATTTTATAAAACAAAAGAAGCTAATTCCCCAAATAAGGTAGAAAAGCACTCATACCGGGCTGCCTATCATTTTACTTCCCCTGATCATTGGAAAAACGATCCACAGAAGCCCCTTTACTTTGAAGGAAATTATCATTATTTTTACCTTTATAATGGAGATTACCCGGATGGCAATGGTACAGAATGGCGACATGTCACCTCTAAAGATTTGATTCACTGGAAGGATGAAGGAATTGCCATTCCAAAATATACGAATCAAAATGGGGATCCATGGACAGGGTCAGTCGTGTTTGACAAGGAAAATACAGCTGGGTTTGGAAAAGAGGCTTTTGTGGCGGTCGTAACACAACCATCTAAGGGTGGCCAGAAACAAGAACAATTTCTATGGTACAGTACGGACAAAGGAAATACGTTTACCTCTTACAGTGACGAGCCTATTATGAAAAATCCAGGAACGAAGGATTTTAGAGATCCCAAAATCATCTGGGATAACACGTATCAAAAATGGGTCATGACCATGGCCGAAGGATCGAAAATAGGTTTTTATGAGTCTTATAACCTGAAAGATTGGCGCTATATGAGCAGCTTTACCACTAAGAACATTGGAGTTTTAGAGTGCCCTGACCTTTACCAGATCCGCGCTGATGACGGGACAGTAAAGTGGGTGCTGGGCGTCAGTGCAAACGGAAAAGCAGCAGGGAAACCCAACACCTATGCATACTGGACAGGAACGTTTAATGGAACGGAATTTCTTCCAGATAACACTGAACCGCAATGGCTAGACTACGGTTTCGATTGGTATGGCGGAGTAACGTTTGAAGATGGCAAGGCAAGTGACAAATTAGACAAACGCTATGCCCTCGCTTGGATGAATAACTGGGCCTACGCCAACAATACGCCGACATTAAAAGAAGGGTTTAACGGAATGGATTCGATCGTCCGTCAAATTGAACTAAAGCGTGAAAGCGAGAATAAGTATTATCTTTCTTCACAGCCTTCAGATTCATTAAAAAAATTGACAAGCTCAACGAATTCTTTTAATAAAATCGAAGTGGATGGCTCGGAAACACTTGATGTTAAAGGAGATGCCTATCAAATAGAGGCGGATCTCTCATGGTCGGATTTTAAGAATGCAGGATTTAGGCTCAGGGAGTCAGATGATCAAAAACGCCACGTTGACGTAGGCATTTCTGCAGAAGGAAATTACTCTTATGTCAATCGGGTATTCACAGATCAACCTGACGAAACGAATCAGTTGGTTGAAAGTACTGCACCATTTGATGTCAGTAAGAAGAAGGTTCATTTAAAGATTCTCGTCGATAAAACGAGTATTGAAGTTTTTGTGGATGATGGAAAGGTTGCTTATTCAAACTTAATATTCCCTCATGCTGAAGATACAGGAATTACTCTCTTCTCCGAGGGCGGCAAAGCGATCTTTAAGAATATGAAGGTTACACATTTTGATCCGATTAATTGAATCTCATCTTAGCAGATACCTTTCATATGAGTACAACTACATTCTTTTATAAGAAATAACTCTTCAAATATGAAAATTTACTAAAAGGGGCCCCACCACATCGCCATCAAGCTAAGCCTGCCAAGAATTAATTTGAAAGTGCTTCTCTTTATTTTGCTACAGTAATCCTAAAATTGTGCATGACAAAAAAACCTATTAAATAGGTTTTTTAAAAAGTATTAGGCAACTTTGAGTTTTTGTGACATCGAATAATCATAGACAACACCTAAGATATCAAAGACCGT
>NZ_JAGGQC010000042.1:0-62401 GCF_018613455.1 Bacillus sp. ISL-78 | reverse complement strand
GTTTTCAAAGAGCAATTTGTTCGCCATCTCTCTTAGCGACTTTAATATCTTAACATCTTATTACCACTTCGTCAATAACTTTTTTCAAAAAGTTTTTATCATTCTTTTTCAAACGCTTTGACGTTGCAGCAACTTTTATAATATACCAGCGTATAAATCAATAGTCAATAGGTTTTTTGAATTTAATTCACTTTTAAAATTTCATGATTGATTTCACTTGGATAAATTCAATTTTCCCTTCATATACATTAGGATTTCCTCCTCGGTGCCCACCCTTTTAAACAGCCTGAAAAGGATATTATATTTCTCGTTTATTGCCCTTTTGACTATGTGGTCGATTCTTTCATCCTGCAAATCGAATAGTATTTCATCCATCTCTCTTTTTAAAAGGTACTCCAATTCCATCTTTTCTTTGTCATTGATCAATAAGCCGAGCATGGTTCACACCTCCATCAGACATCTTTCCCCATTCCCATCAATTTTATGAATTTTCAACCCGTTTTTTTGCATAACAATAATCCTCGCGCATAAATTTGAAGACAAGAGTACTTTGGACAAGGGGATGGATTAATGAAATTTTTCATGGTGCTTCAAGCCAAGAACATCAAGTATTATTCGTTAATTTTGCTTACCGCACTTTTTACCGCTTGGTTTCTTTTTGTACAAAACATTCTTCATGCTCCCGTTTTTTCAACGGAAGATGGGCCAAAAGCGGTTTATAAAGGGGAAAAGAATGTTGCGATCACGTTCAATATTGGCTGGGGTGATGAGAAAGCAGCTCCGATAATAGAGACATTAAAAAGAGAAAAGATTGAATCGGCCACTTTTTTCCTTTCGGGATCTTGGGCAGAACGCCACCCTGACATAGTAGCTGAAATTGTGAAAGAAGGATATGAAATCGGCATGCTTGGTTACGATTATAAGGATTATACCGAAATGGAAGATCAAGAAATCATCCGGGATATTTCTAAAGCCCAGGAAGCATTCAAAAAACTTAATGTAAAGAATATAGAACTTTTACGCGCTCCCACCGGCCACTTTGATAAACGACTCTTGAAGATCAGCGAGAAATTCGGATATACCGTTGTCCATTGGAGTATCGATTCGAAGGATTGGACCAATCCAGGTGTGGATCGGATCGTACAGAACATCACCAAGGCCCAAAAAGGGGATATCATTTTATTACATGCTTCAGACTCAGCAAAACAAACGAATAAAGCATTACCGGAGTTATTAAGTGAACTTCGATCAAAAAATTTAAACTTCGTTAACGTCTCAGAGATGATTTCCAATTCCTCGGCAAGCAGTGAGGAAGTCCACTGATGAAAAAAATGCGTACTAATGGTCTCCTTAAACCTTTAGTACGCATTTTTTATGTTTTGACTTCATTATGTAAGGTCCGGCTTTCATATGGGTTAGCTTCCTTTACCTAATTGACCGGCTTTCATCTTTCCCTTTGCTGGAGTTTGCTTGCGCCCTCTCCTATCGGCCAATTCCTTTTGTGAAATTTCAATCAATTTACCAAGGACCAATAATTGATACGCATTGCAAACTAGCAATGGAAACAGCATGAAGTAAAGCCAGCCTTCATCATTGGTTTTCAGGACAGGTACCCATTCCAAAACCGTGACCACAACCATGAAAAACAAGGCCGGTATGAAAGACTGTTTATTCGTTTGTTTCATTTTGAAATAAGCGGTAATAAGCCCTGCGGCCAATACAACCAATGCTAACACGATATACGAACTGATTCCCTCGCCTGAACCAAAGCTAAGATATCGCAGGTAAACAAGGTCGAATACAACAAAAAGAATGAGTACAAGTTGAACGGCATTCCATAAGGAAGCGCTTTTAAATATCCCCAGACCAAAACGATGTATCGTTAAATAGGCAAAAAAGCCGGCTTGGCTTATGACACTGAAAATTAATCCAACACCGAATAACCAAATAAAAGTTGATAGGATGGCACTGACTTCAAATGAAGAAAAATAAGGCTTAAACTCACTCCATCGAGCCAAGAAACCTACAACTCCGCCAGTTACGCCACCAATAAGCAATGTTGTTAAAAACAATTTAACTAAATTACGGCTGTTCATTGTTTTCCTCCATACATTTCTATTTCATTTCCTTAATTGTACCAACCAAATTTGGAAAAATCCACTTATTCCACCAAGGAATAATATCGCCGATTGGAACCATATTAACAGTAAGAAGGATGAAAGGGGCCCTGCGTATGAGAGTGGGAGTTGCTTTGCTTTTCACGTCATTCTTACTCGTTTGTTCCGGTTGTGCCCAAAATGGAGCAGGCGCAGAAAAAATGGAGTACGAAGAGACAAAGAAAATGGTCGTCGATATCTTGAAGACAGATGATGGAAAAAAGGCCATCCAGGATATCATTACTGATGATAAAACGAAAGCTGAACTTATTATGGATTCGGATGCCATTAAGAAATCCATTGAAGATATGGTCACTTCAGATAAAGGGAAGGAATTTTGGAAAAAGACATTCAATGATCCTGAATTTGCTTCCGCTTATGCTAAAGCATTAGAAGACGAACATAAAAAGATATTGAAGGACTTAACTGCTGATCCTCAGTATCGTGGAATGCTCATGGAAATAATGAAAGAACCGGATATGGAAAAAGAAATGAATAAATTATTAAAAACCAAGGAAATGCGATCGGTTTATAAAGAGCTGATCATCGAGACCATGGAGAGCCCTCTCGTCCAAGCGAAAATGCAAGAGAAATTGGATAAAGCAGCCACAAAAGCTGCCGAGAAGGAGAAAAAGTAAAAAAATGCAAGAAGGCTGATTCCCAATCGGAATCAGCCTTCTTTTAATGCAGTTTTTCAATGACCTTTTTAGCAATATCTTCGTAAATCCCGCCAAGCCTATGGTCCGCTGCGTAAATGGATGGAGCAAAGTCCTCTTCGTTCCAATCTGGCTGTTGCAGGGGAAGTTGACCTAAAACTTCTGTACGAAGCTCTTCTGCAAGCTTCTTTCCGCCGCCTTTTCCGAATACATATTCTTTTTCACCGGTCGTTTTACTTTCGAAAAATGACATATTCTCTATGACACCAATGACTTCATGTTCTGTCTTGATGGCCATGGCACCAGCTCTTGCAGCAACGAAGGCTGCAGTCGGATGCGGTGTCGTAACAATGATTTCTTTACATGAAGGGAGCATCGTATGTACATCCAATGCAACATCGCCTGTACCCGGCGGTAAGTCAAGGACCAAATAGTCCAAATCTCCCCATTCCACTTCATTAAAGAAACTGTTAAGCATTTTACCCAGCATCGGCCCTCTCCAGATGATCGGCGCGTTATCCTCTACAAAAAAGCCCATTGAGATAACTTGGACGCCAAACCGTTCTACAGGAATGATTTTTTCCCCGCGAACAACCGGTCGTTTTGTTATCCCCATCATATCAGGTACGCTGAATCCGTAAATATCGGCATCAACCAGTCCGACCTTTTTGCCTAGACGAGCAAGTGAAGTGGCTAAATTCACTGAGATCGTAGATTTTCCCACTCCGCCTTTACCACTGGCGATCGCGATGAATTGTGTCTTACTGTTAGGTCCAAGCAAACCTTGGTCCGCCTCACCCTGGGGAATGCTTTCACGATGCTTGGCTAATTCCTCTTCTGAAAGTTCCGTGAAACGGATGCCTACCGATTCCGCTCCGTTCGTTTTCAGCAAGTCCACAACTTCGGATTGCATTTGCATTTGCTCGGCAGTCCCCGTTTTCGCAATCGCAAGTTTAACGCTTACATGATTCTTTTCAGGTTTTATTTTGATTTCTATAATTCCATTTGTCTCTTCAAGGTTTTTATGTAGAAAAGGGTCTTTAAGATCCTTTAATAAATTCAGTACTTTCTCTTCTGTTAACAAGTCGAGCACCCCTTTGAATTTTATTTTCCCATTTTTCAGTATAACATATTACCGAAAGAAAACTTATTATCTGCCTTGCATGCGAGACCAGATTATTTCGCCATGATAAAAAGGCCTTGTACCTTACAAGACCCCGACATCACTCGTCATCCGATAGTTTTTCTTCTGTGAAGTACCGTAAAATCCCCATATAAATTGAACTGGCAATCTTTTCTTGGTATTTATCGCTGATAAGGCGTTCCCTTTCCTCAGAATTGGAAAGAAAGCCAATTTCCACAAGCGCTCCTGGTTTCTTAGCATAATTCAACAAATACACATGATTGATCGTTCTTGCATCACGCTTTGTATTTTCCAGGTTTCTGATGATTTCAGTCTGAATGAATTTAGCGACCTGTTCATTTTCCTCAAACCTGCTTGTATAAAAGGTTTGGGCACCTTTAGATGACGCCGATGGAAAAGAGTTCAGATGAATGCTTAAGAATAAGTCCGCTTCCGAATCATTGATCATTTTAACCCGATTCCGTAAGTCCTCCTGTTTTCGCTGGCGGATTCCCTTTGTATTACCCTGTGCCAGATCCTCATCCTTCTCACGGGTCATGATGACAAGTGCACCTTGTTCCTGCAAATAGTCCCTGACCTTTAATGAAACGGAAAGGGCAATTTCCTTTTCCATTATCTCTTGTACATTTGCCCCGCCGTCCATTCCTCCGTGACCCGCATCAAGAATGATGACCTTCCCTGCCAACGGGAGGTTCCAGGAGTCCCAAGAATCATCTTCAACGAATTTAAAAGTCACAATTAAAAAAAGGACAAACAATCCCATAGCTATTCCTGTATACTTCAGCTTTCTGCGCATGACCGTTCCCCTTCCATGATCTCTCTACTAAAAAGTATGGGACAAACCATGGAATTAGAACAAGGAATGGGATTTTGCCTTCTTAATGCAGTTTCATTTTATATCGTTTTTCTCCAGTCTTAAAACCGTCCAGCCACCAATCGCCTACAAATCCTTCACAACAATAAAACAATCCTTCATCGAAAGCGTTATTCGCTGTAACTTCCCGCCAATACAAAATAAAGTTAAAAAGAGTATCGACCAAAAACTTCTCTTCCTTCCAGCACCTGGACCTTACATCATCTTCCGACTCCCCATAATAGCCAAACTTACTATAGTTCGCTCCTAATAAATAAGCCTCGATGGCAACATCGAAGTAGCCTTCCTCCAAAACATCCATCAAATCCTGTCCGAAATAACGCTGAATCCTCCCCTTCATATCCTCGATAGAAAGTTCCCTGAGCAACCTGCGTTCGAACTTCAATTGCCTTTCCCTTTGCATCTCCTGTAAACCTAATATCACAGCCATAATTCACCTCCGGGGCAATTCCCCATTTCCCAAAATTATTTCCCAAGACATAATTTAGTTTTAGCGTTCTATTTTGAACCATTCATTTATTCCATTGGCAAAAATTAATGAGGATAGGTTCGGCAGGTAATTGAAATGCCTATCCTAGGCTATCTTCCATAAGAAGCTTAAAAGGACAGCCCAAACATTCGAGATGAAGTTTACTCGCAGAAAAAATTGATACTATCACCCGTAACCCGTCACTTTAGGATGCTACCCGAGGCAGACCTTGCGACTTGGGTAGCTCACTGCGCATGTCTTACATTGATCACAACTGATTATTCATGTCGTGTTCTTTTAAATTCAAGCCAGCTTTGTTATGTATCGATAAAAAGGACATCCTTGGGAAATGGATGTCCTTATCTAACATGATATTACATTTTATAATAGCGAATTTATTTAATACACACCTACTTGCCAGGATGAACTGCCAGAGGTTCATAAAGCTTTGTACAATATCCAGTTGATGGTGCAACACAAAGTTGGTATGGCTTCCTATATTCGTTTCATTTTATATCTGTCCAGCCCTTTTCTTTAATCGGCCAGCTAGCGGCACGACGATTATTCCGGCTATTACGACCTGCATTACGTTTCCGGGGATGGAGCCGAATGGCTGGATCCAGTTACCGTAAAGGATAACTTCAGTAAAATAATAGCCCACGATTTTTATGATCAATGCAACAGCAACGGCCAAAGTGTATACAAGTTCTCTTTTGCCCGGTACCCTTTCGGATATTAGGCCTGCTAGAAAGCCCATTGTTCCAACGATGACGAATGTAAACGGTGCCCATGCTGCCCACCCGGAGAAAAGATCGAAGAAGGCCATACCGAAGGCACCTGCTATCGCCCCTGTTTTTTTCCCATATACCAGTGCTGCTATAAAAAGGGGAACGTTGCCCAAATGGACCAGGCCGCCGTTACCCATTATCGGAAGCTTGATGTTGATGAACATTGTCGCTACAAGGGTTAACGCAATGAATAGTGCATTGATGACCAAGGCTTTTGTTTTAGTTGTTTCAATCGGTGAGTATGTTGAATTCATATGAAGTCCTCTTTCTTTTTTTAAGTATTATCATACTCCTAAACAAAGACTTAATAAATATCGATTTTACAAATAATTCTGTATTCCACAAATAAACTCATGTGTATACAAATGGGACCTACCATCCCCAACATCCGAAGCACCCTCCCCACGGCGTTAAATAAGGATTTATATCATGACACAGAAGGTTCATGGGGCGTGATGCGGCCATTCATTCTAACGGATTAAGAATCATTGCACTCTGTACATTAAATGAATTTGATTGGCAATATAATCTGAACTAAAATGAAGCCCCTTTCTTAACCACCATATTATAATGCCTGCCAAAGATGCCGTTTTAATGTCAATATCAACATAATCAGCAGGTAAATCCTTCTTGGTATTCTTCCTTCTTATTTCTACTAACTGCTTTAATAATGAAAACAATTGTTCTTCAAACTGATTCGTTTTAAATAAAATAAGTAAATAACTTCGATGGATATATAAATAATCAAGCAATTGTGTCAGCTGTTGTTTTTCCGATAAGTCTTTTGCATGCATTAAAGCAAAAATTTTCTCCGATAGCTCATTTAGAATCTCGTCGGTGATTTGCGTTAGTAAATCTTGAATATCCTGAAAATGCAGGTAAAATGTTGTCCGATTCAGCCCTGCTTTGGCTGCGATTTCCCGGACCGTTAAATTTGAAATGATGGGGTCCTCGCATAAGAGAGCAATTACCGCATTTTTAAACATTTCCCTTGAGCGAATTGTACGAGGATCTTCTTTTTTAGATATAGACATTTTAATCTCCTTTATAGATTTTCTTTAACTTTCTCAACAGCATATATTTCTATGTCGATTAGTGAACATTTTCAAGAAAACTGTTCATGGTAAGTAACATATATTTTTGTTACCATCGATTTTATCGACACAGTGTTGAGAATGCAAGCCAAAAATGAAGGGGTTTACGAATGGACATAACTGAAAGAAATAAAAAAGTTTTATTAATTGTGCTGATTGCCGGTTGTTTTTTATCAACATTGAATCAGACTTTATTAAATGTCGCATTGAGCGGTTTAATGGAAGTATTTCATGTAACGGCAGCAACTGTACAATGGTTATCTACAGGGTTTATGCTAGTGAACGGTGTTTTAGTGCCAATCACTGCCTTTTTAATGCAACGGTTTACAACAAGACAGCTTTTTATTAGCTCGATGTTCTTTTTGTTCATCGGCTCTGTACTTTGCGCATGTGCGGGGAATTTTGGCATGCTGTTAACGGGCAGAATGATTCAAGCAATCGGTGCCGGGATTATTATACCTCTAATGATGACGGTAATTTTATATTTATATCCTAGCGAAAAGCGCGGAAGCATCATGGGGACGATCGGCTTTGCGATAATTTTTGCCCCGGCCATAGCCCCGACCTTATCTGGTTTTATCATTGAATATGTTTCATGGAGATGGCTATTCATTGGGTTAATCCCATTCTTACTGATCGTCATCGTTCTAGCGTTCAAATACTTAATGAATGTTGCAGAGACAACAAAAGCAAAATTGGATATCACAAGTGTCATTTTATCAACGATTGGTTTCGGCTGTATATTATTTGGATTTAGTAGCGCAGGAAGCAAGGGATGGAATGACCCCGTTGTCATCACTGCAATAATCGCCGGAATGATCGTGTCGACTCTTTTCTGTTTGCGTCAAATGAAATCGAGCGAACCACTATTAAATTTAACTGTATTCAAGTATAAAGTTTTCACGCTTACATCCTTCATCAATGTACTAATTACGATGATCATGTATGCGGATTTAATCCTTTTGCCAATCTACTTGCAGAATGGACGAGGTTTTACAGCATTTGAAGCAGGTTTACTGCTATTACCAGGAGCTGTGATCAATGCCTTCTTATCCCCTGTCACAGGTAAAATGTTTGATAAATATGGTGCTAAGCCACTCTTTATTACAGGTTTGGTATTCATCATTGTTTCGATGTGGGGAGTCATAGATATAAGCGACTCAACGCCGTATATCTATATCATGGTTCGTACCATAATATTACGAGTTGGTTTGAGCTTCATTACCATGCCATTAAATACAGCAGGGTTGAATGCTTTACCAAGAGAATTGGGTTCCCATGGTTCAGCTGTAAATAATACCATTCGCCAATTGTCAGGTGCCATCGGGACAGCAGTTATCATCACAGTATATACCATGCAGGCAACATCACATGCCACTGAGCTATCAATGGAAAATGAAAACAATACAGCTATACAACTAGAGGCATTAGCTTCCATTCTTGGCTCAAGCGATGCCTATGTTTTCATGCTGGCCTTATCTTTTGTCGCATTAATAATTGCATGCTTCATGCCGAAAAGAGCCGCAATCAATAAAGGTGAAGGTGAATCTCAAAACTAAGATTGTTAACTGAAGTAGTTAAAATAAAGCATATCCGGGAGATCACGGATATGCTTTTTAATATTCCAGTCAAAAAAAAAGCCCCCAACCAATATGGTTGAGAGCCTTTCGAAACGGTAATAGAATTAACGTTTTGAGAACTGAGGTGCACGACGTGCGCCTTTAAGACCGTATTTTTTACGTTCTTTCATACGTGGGTCACGAGTTAGTAAACCAGCAGTTTTAAGAGATGGACGGTATTCTGGATCAACTTGTAGCAATGCACGAGCGATACCGTGACGGATTGCTCCAGCTTGACCAGTATATCCACCACCGCTAACATTTACTAGAACGTCGTAATTTCCAGTAGTTTCTGTTGCAACTAGTGGTTGGTTAACAACTTCACGTAATGCTGCAAAAGGAATGTATTCATTGATGTCACGACCGTTAATAACGATGCGACCTTCGCCTGGTACTAAACGTACACGAGCTACTGAGCTCTTACGGCGACCAGTACCATAATATTGAACTTGTGCCAAGATAGTAACCTCCTTAGTAATTATCCGCGTAATTCGTATACTTCTGGTTGTTGAGCAGCGTGTGGGTGCTCAGCTCCAGCGTATACGTGTAATTTTTTGTAGATTTGACGACCAAGAGAATTCTTTGGAAGCATACCTTTGATAGCAAGTTCAAGCATTCTCTCAGGGTAGTTTGTACGCATTTCAAGAGCAGTTCTAGTTTTAAGACCGCCTGGATGCATAGTGTGACGGTAATAAATTTTGTCAGTCAATTTTTTACCAGTCAAATGGATTTTTTCAACATTGATAAGAATTACATGATCACCAGTGTCAATGTTCGGTGTAAAAGTTGGTTTATGTTTACCACGTAAGATGGATGCTACTTCAGTAGAAAGGCGACCCAAAGTTTTGCCTTCAGCGTCAATCACATACCATTTACGTTCTACTTCATTAGCTTTCGCCATAAATGTCGTACGCATGGTTAACCTCCTAAAAAACTTTTTAATTTTTTATATTTATTTTCAATCACAATAAACTTCCGGGGCTTATCGTGGGATTAAAATACATACCATATTATATTAACTTCTCCCAGATTCATTGTCAAGGGAATGTTACACTAGGATAAGTTGTCTATAAAACACTCTCTGCAACTCCAGGAAAAGCTCAGTATCGCATCAAACCGCTCCATTACTGATTTCAGCCCATTACCCATTTGTAAAAAAACTGGTATCACTTTGAAAATATTTTTATTTGTAAAATACTTTCCATAAATACAAGCCTTGGGCAGGTGCTGTTTTCCCTGCAAAGCTGCGGTCCTTTTTGTCCAAAATCCCGCTCATATCTTGGGGTGACATCTTGCCGCTGCCGACATCCAGGAGCGTCCCAACCAAGATACGCACCATATTATATAAAAAGCCTTCGCCAACGAAGCGGAAAACCAGGAAATCATCGCTCTCTTCAAAATCCATTTCTTTTATGGTTCGAACTTTATCGACCACTTCCGTTTTTGCCGAACAAAAACTTGTAAAGTCATGTGTCCCTATCAAATAGGAGATTGCTTCCCTCATCGCCTTCACATTTAACGGGTACGGATAATGATAGGCGTAATTCCGCTTAAACGGATCCCGCAGTTTCGAACGGGCTACGATATAACGGTACTCTTTCCCAGTGGTATGGAACCTCGCATGAAAATCGTCAGGCACGATATCGACTTCCAGAGCGATGATATCGGTCGGAAGAAGCGCGCTGAACGCCTTTATCCAATTTTCAGTAGGGAATGTAAGGGGTGACTCAAAGTGAAGTACCTGCCCCTTTGCATGGACCCCAGAATCTGTCCTGCCTGAAGCAGTCACTTTTATAATTGTGCCTTTATGCATTTGGGCCAAGACTGCCTCGAATTCACTTTGTATGGTGCGTTTCTCAGGCTGCACCTGATAGCCAGCAAAATCCGTGCCGTCATAAGCGATCACACATTTATATTTTGGCATAGTTCTCTTCCTTATTATGAACGTAATAAAAATAACATGACCGTTAGAACACCTATTGAGACCATCAAAAGACTATCACTCGTCTTCCAGTTCAATTGGCGATATTTCGTGCGGCCTTCCCCGCCACGGTATCCTCTTGATTCCATGGCAGTTGCCAATTCCTCGGCCCGTTTGAACGAACTAACAAATAAAGGAACCAGCAGAGGTACAATCGATTTAACTCTGTCCTTTATCGGGCCAGAAGAAAAATCAACGCCCCTTGCAGTTTGGGCCTTCATGATTTTTTCCGTTTCCTCCATTAGCGTTGGGATGAATCGAAGGGCAATGGACATCATCAATGCCAGTTCATGTACAGGCATCTTCCACTTTTTCAAAGGTCCCAACAGCTCTTCCATCCCGTCTGTAATGGAAATCGGGGATGTCGTCAAAGTTAAAAGTGACGTAACAAGGATTAGTAAAGTAAATCTAATGGATATGAAAAAACCTTGAATCAAACCGCCTTCATAGATTTCAAACCACCCGTATTCAAAAAGCAATTCCCCTTCCTTCGTAAACAATATATGGAGAAGGAATGTAAATACGATCAAGAAAAAAATTGGCTTCAACCCATTATAAAGATAACGAAGCGGTATTTTGGAAAGACTGATCAAAAGGATGGTGAATACAGCAAGCAAACCGTAAGAAACGACATTATTCGCCAAAAAGACGACACAAACAAACAGGAACACGAGGAGCAGTTTAGCCCTTGGGTCCATCTTGTGCATCAATGAATTCGCAGGGACATAACGCCCGATAATCATTTTATCCAGCATCAGCGGTTCCCCCGTTTCATGGCTTTATCTATTTCTATCGCTAAATCACCAATATTAAGACATGGATGATCAAATCGAACACCAAGTTCCTTCTGGAGCTTTAGCTGAAAGCGGACCGTATCAGGAACATCCAGGCCTAGCTCCATTAATTGTTCCGGCTCTGAGAAAATTTCCTGGGGGGTTCCTTTTTTGAACACCGTACCCTTATGCATGATAATGATGTCATCCGCGTACTTGGCTGCATCCTCCATGCTATGGGTCACCAGAATCGTTGAAATGCCCCTTGCTTTATGGAGCTCATAAAACATATCCATGATTTCTTTGCGTCCTCGCGGATCCAGTCCCGCTGTGGGCTCATCAAGGACCAATACTTCCGGCTCCATGGCAAGTACCCCAGCGATGGCCACCCGTCGCATTTGTCCGCCGGATAAGTCGAATGGAGACTTCTCAAGAACTTCCTCATTCAATCCGACTTGCGCAATGGCTTTCCTGGCCAGTTTCTTTGCATCGATTTCAGAAACGCCAAAATTCATAGGACCGAAACATATATCCTTTTCAACCGTTTCATCAAATAACTGATGTTCCGGAAACTGAAAAACAATTCCGACCTTTTGTCTTATTGGCCGCAAAGCCTTTTCTTTTCTTCCGGCTTCAATCGTCCGATCCCCAATGAAAACCCGACCCTTCGTCGGTTTTAAAAGAGCATTCAAATGCTGCAGTAGCGTGGATTTCCCGGACCCTGTATGCCCGATGATTGCGGTATAGGTTCCCGGCTCCATTGAAATATTGACATCATGAAGGGCTAGATGTTCAAAAGGAGTATTCACCTGATAGCGGTATTCTACATCATCGAGTGTAATTCGCATAAATCCTTCACCAACTCTTCCTCTGTCAAATGCCCATCAACTACACGAACACCATTTTTTTGTAACTCCTTGGTTAGTTTCACTGAAAAGGGAATATCCAGACCAAGAGCAATCAATTCTTCCTCTAACTCAAAAATATCCTGAGGCGATCCTTCACGATATAACCGACCTTGGTTCATGACTATCATTCGATCAGCTTTCGCAGCTTCCTCAAGATCATGGGTGATTGATATGACAGTGATCTCGTTTTCCTGTTTTAATTCCCTAACTGTTTCAAGCACTTCTTCACGGCCTCTTGGGTCAAGCATGGAGGTTGCTTCATCTAAGATGATTATGTCTGGCTGCAAGGCTATTACACCCGCGATGGCCACTCTTTGCTTTTGACCGCCGGATAGATGGTGCGGCTCTTGATTAAGAAAGGCATTCATCTTAACCTTATTTAACGCACCATGAACACGCTCCACCATAACCTGCTGAGAAACACCGGCGTTTTCTAAACCAAAAGCCACATCATCCTGAACTGTAGTGCCTACAAATTGATTATCTGGGTTTTGAAAAACCATGCCAATTTTCTGGCGTACATCCCAAACGGATTCTTCTGTCAAAAGTTGATCATTAATCGTAATGGTACCTGAGTTAGCGAACTGAAGGCCATTCAATAACTTCGCTAATGTCGACTTGCCAGAACCATTATGTCCGACAATCGCTAGCCACTCCCCTTGATGAATATCAAAAGAAACATCATCCAAGGCGTTTCGAGACTGACCCTCATATTTAAAAACAATATTATTTAAAGAAACCAGCTTCTTCACCATGTGGCCCTCCTCATCCTCGACTGCACTCGCCTAAACTAATCTCTGCTCACTCAATATAAAAATAGTAGTTTTTCCTTCTGAAAATATAAAAAAACGCTGCACCCCTTCCACCGAAAGAATTTTCGGTAAATTAAGAGCAGCTAACAGCGGGCCTGTTACGAAAAACAGGTTATCTTATAATCGCTTATCAAAAGCGGGAAGGGATGCTTGAGCTAGACGTGAAGGCTCCCCGTATGTACAGGTTCCGCCAGCCATCGTAACACTCAATGCGAATTTCTAAAGTACAGAATTTCTATTAAAAAAAAGAAAAAGGGCATAGAACAAGTGAGTATATTCATTTGTCCCGCCCTTTTTCATCGTTGTTATTAAACTAATTCAATAACCACGACTGGTGCACCGTCACCGCGGCGTGGACCAACTTTCATGATACGAGTGTATCCACCTTGACGTTCTTCATAACGTGGAGCCACGTCACTGAATAGTTTTTGAAGGGCATCTGTGCCATTCTCAGCGTCAGCGATTTCGTTACGGATGAAAGATGCAGCTTGACGGCGTGCATGCAAGTCACCACGTTTACCAAGAGTGATCATTTTATCTACTACAGAACGTAATTCTTTTGCACGTGCTTCAGTAGTTTCAATGCGCTCATGGATAATAAGATCCGTAGCTAAATCACGAAGTAATGCTTTACGTTGTGCGCTAGTGCGTCCTAACTTTCTGTAACCCATTAGAGATTCCCTCCTTTGTTGAAGTTCTATATTGTGTGTCAATAACAAGGCTCACAACATAATGGATTGATTCCGCCATGTTATCAGTCGTCTTTACGAAGACCTAAGCCTAATTCTTCTAGTTTCGCTTTCACTTCTTCAAGTGATTTACGACCTAGATTACGTACTTTCATCATATCTTCTTCCGTTTTATGAGCTAGCTCTTGAACGGTATTGATTCCAGCACGCTTCAAGCAGTTGTAAGAACGAACAGAAAGGTCCAATTCTTCGATCGTCATCTCAAGAACTTTTTCTTTTTGATCTTCTTCTTTTTCAACCATGATTTCAGCATTTTGAGCTTCATCGGTTAAACCAACAAAGATATTTAAATGCTCTGTTAAAATCTTAGCTCCAAGTGCTACCGCTTCTTGCGGACCAGTACTGCCATCAGTCCAAACATCAAACGTTAACTTGTCAAAGTTAGACAACTGTCCAACACGTGTATTTTCAACTTGGAAAGATACGCGTGAAACCGGAGTGTAAAGAGCATCGATTGGAATTACACCAATTGGCTGGTCTTCTCTCTTGTTTTGAACAGCAGGAGTGTAGCCGCGGCCGCGACGTGCAGATAAACGCATACGCATATGACCGTTTTTACCAATTGTAGCAATATATAAATCCGGATTAAGAATTTCTACATCACTATCATGAGTGATATCAGCAGCCGTGATGACTCCGTCACCCTGAACGTCAATTTCCAGCGTCTTCTCTTCATCAGAGTAAATCTTAAGAGCTAGTTTTTTCACATTAAGAATGATAGATGTTACATCTTCCACGACGCCTTCAATTGTTGAGAACTCATGTAGCACTCCATCAATTTGTATAGCTGTGACAGCAGCACCTGGGAGTGAGGATAAAAGGATACGACGTAAGGAGTTACCCAATGTAGTACCATACCCACGCTCTAGTGGCTCTACGACGAATTTACCGTACTTGGTATCGTCGTTGATTTCAACCGTTTCGATTTTTGGTTTTTCTATTTCGATCATCAATAAACCCTCCTTCAAAACGTCAAAACCCCGGCAAGTAAACGAAGTCACTTAAACCGAAATTCCCCATGTATACGTTCCCGCTGTGCGCAACAACTGAAAATTAATCCTCTGTAAGAACGCAAACTCAGTATTATATCCCATTATTGACAGGAATACAAAATCTATACAGAAAAATTAAACACGGCGACGTTTTGGTGGACGGCATCCGTTATGTGGAACTGGAGTTACATCTTTAATTGCAGTTACTTCTAGGCCAGCAGCTTGAAGTGCACGAATGGCAGCCTCACGTCCAGCACCAGGTCCTTTAACTGTAACTTCAAGAGTTTTCATACCATGTTCAATTGATGTTTTAGCAGCTGTTTCAGCAGCCATTTGTGCAGCAAATGGAGTGGATTTACGAGATCCACGGAATCCTAGAGCTCCAGCACTTGACCAAGAAATAGCATTACCATGAGAGTCAGTGATCGTAACGATAGTGTTATTGAAAGTTGAACGAATATGTGCAATACCAGTTTCTATATTCTTTTTCACACGACGTTTACGTGTATTAGTTTTACGTGCCATGAAAAGT
Source organism: Bacillus sp. ISL-78 (assembly GCF_018613455.1). NCBI lineage: Bacteria > Bacillati > Bacillota > Bacilli > Caryophanales > Bacillaceae > Bacillus > Bacillus sp. ISL-78. The sequence continues at coordinate 46,854 of NZ_JAGGQC010000042.1, read as the reverse complement.
AACCTCCTTTACTAATTATTTTTTCTTGTTAGCTACAGTACGACGAGGTCCTTTACGCGTACGAGCATTGTTTTTTGTATTTTGACCGCGAACAGGAAGACCACGACGGTGACGTAAACCACGGTAAGAACCGATTTCCATTAAACGTTTGATGTTTAGGGAGATTTCACGACGAAGGTCGCCTTCTACTTTAAGCTTGTCAATGATATCACGAATTTTGTTCAATTCGTCTTCCGTTAAGTCACGAACGCGAGTCTCTTCAGAAACGCCTGCTTCTGCAAGAATCTTGATCGCTGTTTGTTTTCCAATACCATATATATATGTTAATGAGATAACAATACGTTTGTCACGGGGAATATCTACTCCAGCAATACGTGCCATGCTTGAGTGCACCTCCTTCTATTTAGCCTTGTTTTTGTTTATGTTTAGGGTTTTCGCAAATAACCATTACTTTACCTTTTCTGCGGATAACTTTACACTTTTCGCAGATTGGTTTGACTGATGGTCTGACTTTCATTGCTATCTAACCTCCTTATACAGATCGGAGCGTAACCGGATTATTTGAACCGGTATGTGATTCTGCCGCGAGTTAGATCATACGGGGAAAGCTCAACCGTAACTTTATCTCCAGGCAAAATGCGAATAAAGTGCATACGAATTTTACCGGATACATGAGCTAAAACAGTATGACCATTTTCTAATTCTACCTTAAACATTGCATTTGGCAAAGTCTCTTGTACTGTGCCTTCTACTTCAATTACATCATCTTTCGCCATTAAAGTGATTCTCCCTTCTCTATGCGTGAACCTATTAAAGGTGCACATCTTTCCGTCAACATTACTACAGTCCAATTATCCTCATAAGTCTTACAATTCTGCATCAAGTATTCACCATTTTGTAGAACCAGGCTTTAACTGAGGACCTTTATCAGTTGGACCGAAATGAGGATTTTATGGGTCCTCATGTAAGTCTTGACCGATTCCGTGACCGACATACTCTCGAAATAGAGAAGCAATTAGTCTCGACATAGGTTTGAATAGCATGGGAGATGTTTGAAAGGCGCACGCCTGACATAGCTTCTTTCAACCCTCTATATCACGACTCTTTAGGAATCCCAATAGAGTCACTGCATTTCTTCATCAATTTTGCCGACCGGATATGTCCATGAAGATCACTTAAAAAGTAATCGCCCAATTCAGGGAATACCAAGTACAAGAACCTGATTAATAAATGTGCGAATGCTCTCGCGAAATCCATTATACCCTTTGTATTATAGGAATGCACCAAGTTTAACTAGTAAGTTATAAAAATGGTATGAATTTCATAAATCAATACATATGATTAATTTTGTAAAGCACCAAGCAACACATCGATATCTTCAAATACCTTATTAATATCTTGCTGTCCGTTAATGTTGACCAAGTAACCTTTGTCTCCGTAGAAATCAAGAAGTGGCTTGGTTTGTTTCAAATTCACATCTAAGCGATTTTGAACCGTTTCAGCATTATCGTCGGCACGTTGATATAATTCTCCGCCGCAGCGGTCGCATACATCATCTTTAGCAGGAGGATTGAATACAAGATGGTATGTCGCACCACATGATTTGCAAATACGACGTCCTGTCAATCTTTCCATTAAGATGCTTTTATCAACATCGATATTAATGACAAAATTCATATTGCGATCTAAATCAGTTAGAATGCTTTCAAGTGCCTCTGCCTGTGCCACAGTACGTGGAAATCCATCAAGCAAAAATCCTCTTAGGCAGTCTTCCTTGCTTAAACGCTCACGTACGATGCCAATGGTAACTTCATCAGGTACCAATTCGCCTTTGTCCATGAATGATTTCGCCTTTAGACCTAGGTCTGTTCCATCTTTGATAGCTGTTCGGAACATATCTCCAGTAGAGATATGAGGGATATTATATTTTTCTACGATTTGTTCAGCTTGAGTGCCTTTACCAGCACCCGGCAGACCCATTAACACTAGATTCAATTTTCTTCCCCCTCAAACTCTATAATGGGTAAAGGGAACAAGCCGTTCCCAAAACTCATTACTTTATAAAGCCTTTATAGTGTCTCTTCACAAGTTGTGATTCCAGCTGCTTCATCGTATCAAGGGCAACCCCGACTACGATCAGCAAACTGGTACCACCAATCTGTGCAGATTGAGGCAGATCAGCAAGCTTAATGAAAAATACCGGTAAAACGGCAATGATGGCCAAGAATATCGAGCCTACAAACGTCAAACGGTATAAAACACGTGTTAAATATTCTTGTGTACTCTTACCTGGACGAATCCCCGGCACATAGCCACCTTGCTTTTTCAAATTCTCAGCCATTTGTTCTGGATTAACCTGAATGAAAGCATAAAAATACGCAAAAGCAATGATAAGAGCAACATATATGATCATACCAATTGGTTTGGTGTAATCAAGATTTGTTGAAATCCAGCTAGTCACGCTGTTCTTTCCAAAGAAAGAAGCGATTGTAGTGGGAGTAATGATAAATGCCATTGCAAAGATTACCGGAATAACCCCCGCAGCATTTACTTTCAATGGTAAATGAGTAGACTGGCCACCCATTTGCGTACGACCTACCGCAGCACGTTTCGCATACTGAATAGGAATTTTACGTAATGCCTGCTGAATGAAGATAACAGCAACCACGATTGCTAATACTGCTAAAACAATGAGGATAATCGTTATGATTCGTAAGAATAATTGATCCCCGGCATTTTCAAATTGCTGTGCGTAAATCTGATTTGCCGTAGTAGGCAAACTAGCTACGATACCAGCAAAGATAATGATGGAAATCCCATTACCCACACCCTTAGCAGTGATCAGCTCCCCTAACCACAAAAGAAAAGCTGTTCCTGCCGTTAAGACAGTCGCAATAAGCAAGTATGTTGCAATCCCAGGATTTTCAATCAACTGTCCACCTGACATATTATTGAACCCATAGGACATACCAACTGCTTGGATAAATCCTAGGATAATAGTGAAGTAACGAGTAAATTGAGCTAATTTACGGCGCCCTGCTTCCCCTTGTTTAGACCATTCAGTGAACTTAGGAACAACATCCATCTGTAACAGCTGAACGATGATGGATGCCGTGATGTACGGCATGATACCCATCGCTAATATGGAAAAGTTTTGCAGTGCCCCACCGCCAAAGGTATTTAAAAGCCCGATGACGCTCAGCTGGTCCTGTTCAGCGAGAAAATCGGCATTCACATGCGGTACAGGTATAAATGTACCGATGCGATAGACGATTAACATTAGAAGGGTAAAAATAATCTTATTCCTTATTTCACCCACGCGCATAAAATTGGAGATCGTGCGAAACATTAGATCACCTCTGTATTACCGCCAGCAGCTTCGATAGCTTCTTTAGCAGTAGACGAGAATTTGTGAGCTTTAACAGTAAGCTTTTTCTCAATGCTTCCTTTGGCAAGAATCTTGATTCCTGCTTTTTCTTTACTTACAACCCCAGTCTCAAGTAAAAGAGCTGGTGTTACTTCAGTACCGTCTTCGAAAAGATTCAACGTATCAAGGTTTACGATAGCATAGTCTTTACGGTTGATGTTGGTAAATCCACGTTTAGGTAAACGTCTGAATAGAGGAGTTTGACCCCCTTCAAATCCAAGACGCACACCGCCGCCGGAGCGAGCGTTTTGTCCTTTGTGTCCTTTACCTGCTGTTTTACCGTTACCAGATCCAATACCGCGACCTTTACGTTTACGTTCTTTACGAGAACCTTCTGCAGCTTTTAACTCATGAAGTTTCATGTTGGCACCTCCTTGTTAAGTTAAAAATTATTTTATTGTTCTTTTACAGTAACAAGATGAGCAACTTTGGTAATCATACCGCGAATCGCAGGGTTATCTTCTTGAACAACCGTTTGATGCATTTTGCGTAAACCCAAAGTGTTAACTGTAACACGTTGATCTTCAGGACGACCAATCAAGCTGCGAGTGAGGGTGATTTCTAATTTATTAGCCATAATTCGATTTCCCTCCTTATCCTAACAGTTCTTGTACTGATTTTCCACGTAACTTAGCTACGTCTTCAGCACGTTTCAATTGCTTCAATCCTTCAATTGTTGCGCGAACCATATTAATAGGTGTATTAGTACCTAGTGATTTAGACAAGATATCGCTAACTCCGCCTAATTCAAGTACCGCACGAACAGGACCACCAGCAATTACTCCTGTACCTTCAGAAGCTGGTTTCAATAGAATGTGACCTGCGCCATAGCGACCGTTCACAAGGTGAGGAATAGTAGTACCAACCATTGGTACAGTAATTAGATTTTTCTTAGCATCCTCAATAGCTTTACGGATAGCATCCGGAACTTCTTGAGCTTTACCAGTACCAAATCCAACATGACCATTTTTATCACCAACAACAACTAGTGCAGTGAAACGGAAACGACGTCCGCCTTTAACAACTTTAGCTACACGATTTACTGTAACTACGCGTTCTTCAAGTTCTAATTTATTAGGATCAATGCTACGCATCTGTTATGTCCCTCCTTATCCATTAAAATTCTAAGCCGTTTTCACGAGCAGCGTCAGCCAATGCTTTAACACGACCATGGAAGAGGTAACCACCGCGGTCAAAAACCACAGCTTTGAAACCTTTTTCAACAGCACGTTTCGCAATAAGTTCGCCAACTTTTTGAGCTGCTTCAGCATTGCTACCTGCTTCGATACCGATCTCTTTATCAAGAGTTGAAGCACTTGCCAATGTTACGCCTTTTGCATCGTCAATTAATTGTGCGTAAATGTGTTTGTTTGAACGAAACACATTTAAACGAGGACGAGCTTCTGTTCCAGAAAGCTTAGCACGTACACGCGCATGTCTTTTCTGACGAGTAGCATTTTTATCAAGCTTCGTAATCATTTACGTCACTCCTTTCGTTTACTTATGCGGCATTACTTACCAGTTTTACCTTCTTTACGACGAACGAATTCGCCTTCGTAACGGATACCTTTACCTTTATACGGTTCAGGCGGGCGAACATCACGGATATTAGCTGCTAGAGCTCCTACACGTTCTTTGCTTGCACCTTTGACGATTACTTTTGTATTAGAAGGAACTTCTACTTCAACGCCAGCTTCTGGCTCTATTTCTACAGGGTGGGAATATCCTACGTTAAGGATAAGCTTGTTACCTTGCTTTTGTGCACGGTACCCAACCCCAATAAGTTCAAGTGATTTTACGAAACCTGTTGATACACCTTCGATCATGTTAGAGATAAGCGCGCGAGTAGTACCGTGTAAAGAACGGTGAGTCTTCTCGTCAGACGGACGTGTAACAGTTAACACGTTCTCTTCAACAACGATTGAAAGGTCAGGACTGAATGATCTAGATAATTCACCTTTAGGTCCTTTAACAGTTACTTCACTTCCAGTAACAGTAACTGTTACGCCTGCAGGGATTTCAATAGGTTTTTTACCTATACGAGACATAATGTGCACCTCCATTCTTGTGAAAATGTATTACCAAACGTATGCTAAAACTTCTCCGCCAACTTGTTTAGAGCGAGCTTCTTTGTCTGTTAAAACTCCGTGAGAAGTAGAAACAATTGCGATACCTAAACCGTTAAGAACGCGTGGTACCTCTCCAGTTTTAGCATATACACGCAAACCAGGTTTGCTGATACGTTTTAGACCAGTGATAACACGTTCGTTGTTTGCACCGTATTTTAAGAAGATACGGATGATACCTTGTTTGTTGTCTTCGATTAATTCAAAGTCACGTACGAAGCCTTCACTTTTTAAGATCTCAGCAATTTCCTTTTTGATCTTTGAAGCAGGAACTTCCAGTTTTTCGTGACGAACCATATTCGCATTACGGATGCGAGTAAGCATATCTGCAATAGGATCTGTCATGACCATTATATTTTACCTCCTTCCCAAACTCGGGTTTTACCAGCTAGCTTTTTTAACGCCAGGAATTTGTCCTTTATATGCAAGTTCGCGGAAACAAATACGACAAAGTTTAAATTTACGTAATACAGAATGTGGACGTCCGCAACGTTCGCAACGTGTATATTCTTGTACTTTAAACTTCTGTTCGCGTTTTTGCTTTACGATCATAGACTTTTTAGCCACGATTTCGCCTCCCTTTATTTAGAGATTACTTTTGGAACGGCATTCCAACTTGAGTAAGTAGTTCACGAGCTTCTTCGTCAGTGTTGGCAGTCGTTACGATAACGATGTCCATACCACGAACTTTGCTCACTTTATCGTAATCAATCTCAGGGAAGATAAGTTGTTCTTTAACGCCTAATGTATAGTTTCCACGTCCGTCAAAGGATTTCTTTGAAACGCCACGGAAATCACGTACACGCGGTAAAGATACAGATACTAGCTTATCAAGGAATTGATACATACGCTCACCACGTAATGTAACTTTCGCTCCGATAGGCATACCTTCACGCAAACGGAAACCTGCGATTGATTTTTTTGCTTTTGTTATAACGGGTTTTTGACCAGTGATCAATGTAAGTTCTTCAACTGCTGTATCTAAAGCTTTCGAGTTAGAAACTGCGTCACCCACACCCATGTTAATAACGATTTTCTCAATGTTTGGTACTTGCATTACTGATTGATAGTTGAATTTACCCATCAATGATGGTGTAATTTCACTTTTGAATTTTTCTTTAAGGCGGCTCATTGCTTAGTGTACCTCCCTTCATTTATGACTTATTTATCTAAAGATTCACCTGATATTTTAGCTACGCGTACTTTTTTACCATTTTCGATCTTATATCCAACACGAGTCGGTTTACCTGATTTAGGATCAAGTGGCATTACATTGGATACGTGAATAGCAGCTTCTTTACTGATAATTCCACCTTGTGGATTAAGTTGAGATGGCTTTGAATGCTTTTTCACGATGTTAATTCCTTCAACAAGTACACGATTTTGTTTCGGATATGCAGAAAGAATTGTTCCTTGTTTGCCTTTGTCCTTACCAGAGATGACTACGACTTTGTCACCTTTTTTAACATGCATTAGCTTGGCACCTCCTTGAAAGGCTTTATACAAATTTTACATATTATAGAACTTCTGGAGCAAGAGAAACGATCTTCATGAAACTATTGTCACGTAATTCACGAGCAACAGGTCCAAAAATACGAGTTCCACGTGGGCTCTTATCGTCACGGATAATTACACATGCGTTTTCATCGAAACGAATGTAAGAACCGTCAGGACGACGCATACCACGTTTTGTACGGACAACAACAGCCTTAACGACTTCACCTTTTTTAACAACGCCTCCTGGTGTTGCCTGTTTAACTGTACAAACGATGATATCACCGATGTTTGCAGTCTTACGGCCTGAACCACCTAGGACTTTAATTGTTAGCACTTCACGAGCACCTGAATTGTCAGCGACTTTTAAACGAGATTCTTGTTGAATCATGTACGGTACCTCCCTTCGGAATTAGCTTAATCCGAACTAGATTAAATGATTACTGCTTTTTCTACTACTTCTACAAGACGGAAGCGTTTTGTAGCTGAAAGTGGACGAGTTTCCATGATACGTACTACGTCGCCTGCTTTAGCTTCGTTTAGCTCGTCATGAGCTTTAAACTTTTTAGAATATTTCACGCGTTTACCGTATAAAGAATGCTTTTTATAGGTCTCTACAACAACTGTAACTGTTTTATCCATTTTGTCGGATACTACGCGTCCAGTGTAGATTTTGCGTTGGTTGCGTTCGCTCATTCTGCAAACCTCCATTCATTATCGATTAGTGACACCGATTTCTCTTTGACGAACAACTGTTTTCATACGAGCAATCGATTTGCGAACTTCACGGATGCGAGCTGTATTTTCAAGTTGTCCAGTAGCTAACTGGAAACGAAGATTAAATAGTTCTTCTTTAAGAGATTTTAGTTTTTGTTCAATTTCAGCAGTGGTTAGATCTTTGATTTCATTAGCTTTCATTTGTTTCACCACCAATTTCCTCTCTTTTTACAAACTTGCATTTGATTGGAAGTTTGTGTGCTGCAAGGCGCAATGCTTCTCTTGCCACCTCTTCAGATACACCAGAGATTTCAAACATGACTTTGCCCGGTTTAACAACTGCTACCCATCCTTCAGGAGCACCTTTACCGGAACCCATCCGTACTTCAAGCGGCTTAGCTGTGTAAGGTTTGCTTGGGAAGATTTTGATCCAAACTTTACCTCCACGTTTCATATAACGAGTCATCGCAATACGAGCTGCTTCGATTTGGCGGTTCGTGATCCAGGAAGCTTCTTGAGCTTGAAGTCCAAATTCTCCGAAGTGAACTTCAGTGCCGCCCTTAGCCATCCCTCTCATCTTACCGCGGTGTTCACGACGGTATTTTACGCGTTTTGGCAATAACATATTATTTTCCTCCTTCCTCAGATTTCTTCTTAGTAGGAAGAACTTCTCCACGGTAGATCCAAACTTTCACGCCTAGCTTACCGTAAGTAGTATCTGCTTCAGCATGAGCATAGTCTATGTCTGCACGAAGTGTGTGAAGTGGAACTGTTCCTTCGCTGTAATGTTCAGCACGAGCAATATCAGCACCGCCAAGACGACCAGAAACTTGAGTTTTGATTCCTTTTGCTCCAGAACGCATAGTACGTTGGATAGCTTGCTTTTGAGCACGACGGAATGAAACACGGTTTTCTAATTGACGAGCGATGTTTTCTGCAACCAATTTTGCGTCAAGATCTGCTCTTTTAATTTCGATGATATTGATATGAACTCTTTTGCCAGTCAACTGGTTCAAAGCTTTACGAAGTGCTTCGACCTCAGTACCGCCTTTACCGATAACCATTCCTGGTTTAGCAGTGTGGACAGATACATTGATACGGTTAGCTGCACGCTCGATTTCAACTTTTGAAACAGAAGCATCATTTAGACGTTTCGCGATATATTCACGAACTTTGATGTCTTCATGCAAAAGAACTGCGTAGTCTTTATCAGCGTACCATTTGGATTCCCAGTCACGGATTATCCCGATACGCATACCGATTGGATTTACCTTTTGACCCACAGATTACCCCTCCTTCTTTTCTGATACAACGATTGTAATATGACTAGTACGTTTGTTAATTGCACTCGCACGACCTTGAGCGCGAGGACGGAAACGTTTTAATGTTGGTCCTTCATTAACGTATGCTTCTGAAACGACTAGGTTATTAATATCCATTTCGTAGTTATGTTCTGCATTTGCGATAGCAGATTTCAGAATTTTTTCTACGACTGGAGAAGCAGATTTTGGTGTTAAGCGAAGAATCGCCACTGCTTCACCTACTTGTTTTCCTCGAATTAAATCTGCGACTAAACGCACTTTACGAGGAGCAATACGAACTGTTTTAGCGACAGCTTTAGCTTGCATGAGATGCCCTCCTCTCATTAACGTCTTGTTTTCTTGTCATCACTTGCGTGACCTTTATAAGTGCGTGTAGGCGCGAATTCGCCTAGTTTGTGACCTACCATATCTTCTGTTACATAAACCGGCACGTGCTTACGACCGTCATAAACGGCGATTGTGTGTCCGATGAATTGCGGGAAGATTGTTGAGCGACGAGACCAAGTTTTTACTACCTGTTTCTTGTCAGCTTCATTTAATTTTTCAACTTTTACCAATAAATGATCATCAACAAAAGGTCCTTTTTTTAAGCTACGACCCATGCGAGTACCTCCCTTCGTGACTGTTCTACGGTTCTATTTATGAACCGTAGCTCAATCCCGTTATTTTTTACGACGACGTACGATAAATTTATCGGATTTATTTTTCTTCTTACGAGTTTTGAATCCAAGAGTAGGTTTACCCCATGGAGACATTGGTGATTTACGTCCGATTGGCGCTTTACCTTCACCACCACCGTGTGGGTGATCATTCGGGTTCATTACAGATCCACGAACTGTTGGGCGTTTACCTAACCAACGGTTACGGCCAGCTTTACCAATGTTGATAAGTTCATGTTGTTCATTACCGACTTGACCGATTGAAGCACGGCAAGTAGCAAGAATCATACGAACCTCACCTGAGTTTAAACGTACAAGTACATAACGGCCTTCTTTACCAAGTACTTGAGCAGATGTACCTGCTGAACGGACTAATTGTCCACCTTTTCCTGGTTTAAGCTCGATGTTATGAATTACTGTACCAACTGGGATGTTAATTAGAGGTAGTGCGTTACCCACTTTGATGTCAGCTTCTGGACCTGACATAACTTCCAAACCTACTTCTAGGTTTTTCGGAGCTAGGATATAACGTTTTTCTCCATCAACGTAATTAATTAATGCAATGTTTGCAGAACGATTTGGATCGTACTCAATAGTAGCAACGCGTCCTGGTATACCATCTTTATTCCGTTTGAAATCGATGATACGGTATTGACGCTTGTGGCCGCCACCTTGATGACGAACTGTTAACTTACCTTGGTTATTACGGCCGCCTTTGCTGTGTAAAGGAGCAAGTAATGATTTTTCCGGTTTGTCTGTAGTGATCTCAGCAAAATCGGAAGTTGTCATATTACGTCGACCGTTAGAGGTAGGTTTATACTTCTTAATCGCCATTTGTATTTCCCTCCTTCTCTAATGAATTAAGCCTCGAATAGCTCGATTTCTTTGCTGTCAGCAGTTAATTTAACAATAGCTTTACGGCGCTTGTTAGTATAGCCTGCATGTTTGCCCATGCGTTTGAATTTACCTTTGTAGTTCATGATGTTTACTTTCTCAACTTTAACGCCGAAAATTTCTTGAACAGCATCTTTAACTTGAGTTTTATTAGCTCTAACATCAACTTCAAAAGTATATTTCTTTTCAGCCATTATGTCTGAAGAGCGTTCAGTGATTACGGGGCGCTTAATGATATCGCGTGCATCCATTATGCAAGCACCTCCTCTACTTTTTCGACAGCTGATTTAGTCAAGATCAATTTGTTGTGTGAAACAACATCAAGAACATTAAGACCATCAGCTTCAACTACAGTAACACCAGGGATGTTACGTGCAGAAAGAGCAACTTTCTCATCTAAACCGTCAGTAACGACTAACGTTTTAGTATCTACAGAAAGGTTTTTAAGTACCGCTACAAACTCTTTTGTTTTTGGAGCTTCGAAAGACAAGCTTTCAAGTACCAAAATGTTCTCTTCCAATGCCTTTGCAGACAATGCAGATTTAATAGCTAAACGACGTACCTTTTTAGGTAGCTTGTAAGCGTAAGATCTTGGAGTTGGTCCAAAAACAACGCCACCGCCACGCCATTGTGGAGAACGGATAGAACCTTGACGCGCACGTCCAGTTCCTTTTTGTTTCCAAGGTTTACGTCCACCGCCTGCAACTTCAGAACGGTTTTTAACTTTATGAGTTCCTTGACGTAAGGAAGCTCGTTGCATGATGATTGCTTCAAATAATACGTGATTATTAGGTTCGATACCAAAGATGGATTCATTTAGTTCGATGTCGCCAACTTGTGAACCTGTTTGGTTGAACAATGTAACTTTTGGCATTCTATTGCTCCTCCTTTCTCAGAAATTACTTTGCTTTAACAGCAGATTTAACTTTGATCAATGCTTTTCTAGCACCAGGTACATTACCTTTGATCAATAGTAGGTTACGTTCAACATCAACTTTAACGATAGCTAAGTTTTGAACAGTGATTTGATCTCCACCCATACGTCCTGGTAAAAGTTTACCTTTGAATACGCGGTTTGGAGCTACAGGACCCATTGAACCTGGGCGACGGTGGTAACGAGAACCATGAGACATAGGTCCGCGAGATTGTCCATGACGCTTGATAGAGCCTTGGAAACCTTTACCTTTTGAAATTCCTGATACATCTACTAAATCGCCTTCAGCGAAAATACTAACATTGACTTCTTGACCGATCTCATATTCAGTAAGATCCGTTCCGCGGAATTCGCGAATGAAGCGCTTAGGAGTAGTATTTGCTTTTTCAACATGGCCCTTTTCAGGTTTGTTAGAAAGCTTTTCACGTTTGTTTTCAAAACCAACTTGAACTGCTTCATAGCCATCAGTTTCAACAGTTTTCTTTTGAAGAACCACGTTATTAGCAGCTTCGATAACTGTTACCGGAATAAGTTCACCGTTTTCAGCAAAAACTTGAGTCATACCGATTTTTCTTCCTAAGATTCCTTTGGTCATAAGTCACACCTCCTAGAGTAATTGTTCATATTTATATGAATTATAATTTGATTTCAATGTCAACGCCTGACGGTAAATCTAAACGCATCAATGAATCAACTGTTTGTGGAGTTGGATTAACGATGTCGATTAGACGTTTATGCGTACGCATTTCGAATTGTTCGCGAGAATCTTTGTATTTATGAACCGCACGTAGGATCGTGTAAACCGATCTTTCAGTAGGTAATGGAATCGGACCAGATACAGCCGCACCAGAACGTTTTGCAGTTTCAACAATTTTCTCAGCAGATTGATCAAGGATTCTGTGATCATATGCTTTTAAACGGATACGAATTTTTTGTTTTGCCATAATTTTCCCTCCTTTTCGCCTATTTTAAAATAGACCTTCTCAATGGAAATTTCCCACACACTCGCCATGGCAAAGCGGCCGGGTGTGTCAGCAACCTTCCATATCATCGCAGTCAAAGACCAACATTGTCTATTTTACATATAACACAAGTGAAATGCAAGTCAAACTTAGATTTTTTCTTGTGCAACACACTTTTATTATTATACATACTATCACAAGTATTTACAAGTACATTCTACGCGGTCTTTCGTATCCATTTTCTTCATTTGAAATTATCAAGAAACCCATTAAATAAACTCCAGTTATTATAGAAGAAAGAATGAATATTCTTTACAAAAAGAAAAGAAGCAGATGGCGTCCCATCTGCTTCTTCCGGAAGGCGTCCCTTCCAATATTGTTTTATCAATCAATTATTCTTGGATTGTAGCAACTACGCCAGCGCCTACAGTACGTCCACCCTCACGGATAGAGAATTTAGTACCTTCTTCGATAGCGATTGGAGCGATAAGTTCTACAGTCATTTCGATGTTGTCTCCAGGCATAACCATTTCTACGCCTTCAGGAAGGTTACAAATACCAGTTACGTCAGTTGTACGGAAGTAGAACTGAGGACGGTAGTTTGTAAAGAATGGAGTGTGACGTCCACCTTCTTCTTTAGAAAGAACATAAACTTCAGCTTTGAACTTTGTGTGTGGAGTGATAGTGCTTGGTTTAGCAAGAACTTGTCCACGTTGGATATCTTCACGGGATACACCACGAAGAAGTGCACCGATGTTGTCACCAGCTTCAGCATAGTCAAGAAGTTTACGGAACATTTCAACACCAGTTACAGTTGTTGGTTTAGACTCTTCGTTGAAACCGATGATGTCAACAACGTCACCGACTTTAACTTGTCCACGCTCAACACGACCAGTTGCAACTGTTCCACGACCAGTGATTGAGAATACATCCTCAACTGGCATCATGAATGGCTTGTCAGTGTCACGAGTTGGTTCTGGGATGTACTCGTCAACAGCTGTCATTAATTCATGAATTTTTTCTTCCCAAGCAGCTTCTCCTTGAAGAGCTTTTAGGGCAGATCCTTTGATAACTGGAATGTCATCGCCAGGGAATTCGTATTCAGATAGTAGATCACGGATTTCCATTTCTACTAATTCAAGAAGTTCTTCGTCATCTACCATGTCGCATTTGTTCATGAATACTACTAGGTATGGTACACCTACTTGACGAGAAAGAAGGATGTGCTCACGAGTTTGTGGCATTGGGCCATCAGCAGCAGATACTACTAGGATTCCGCCGTCCATTTGTGCAGCACCTGTGATCATGTTTTTAACATAGTCAGCATGTCCTGGGCAGTCAACGTGTGCATAGTGACGAGTAGCTGTTTCGTACTCAACGTGTGCAGTAGAGATTGTGATACCACGTTCTCTTTCTTCTGGAGCACCATCAATTTGGTCATAAGCGCGAGCTTCAGCTCCACCAGATTTAGCAAGTACAGTTGTGATTGCAGCAGTTAGAGTTGTTTTACCATGGTCAACGTGACCAATTGTTCCAACGTTAACGTGCGGTTTTGAACGATCAAATTTAGCTTTTCCCATTAGGAATTCCTCCTTAAAATTATAAATAAAAAATTAAGTATATAGGGGCTGTGAAAGAAGACTAATTCTTCCATCACAGCTTACATAAGATAGTTATACTTTAATAAGAGATGAAAATCAATTATTCACCTTTATTTTTTTTGATGATTTCTTCAGAAATGCTCTTAGGTACTTCTTCATAATGATCGAAGTGCATAGAGAATGTTCCGCGTCCTTGAGTGTTAGAACGTAAAGATGTAGCATATCCGAACATTTCAGATAGTGGAACCATCGCTTTAACCATTTGCGTGTTGCCGCGAGCTTCCATACCTTCTACACGACCACGACGAGATGTGATATCTCCCATGATGTCGCCTAGGTAATCTTCTGGAATAACTACTTCCACTTTCATGATCGGTTCAAGGATGACAGGACTACATTTAGATGCCGCATTTTTAAGTGCCATAGATGCAGCGATTTTAAATGCCATTTCATTGGAGTCAACGTCATGGTAAGATCCGTCGAATAATTTAGCTTTGATGTCGACTAGCGGGTAACCAGCAAGTACACCACGGTCAAGTGAATCAACTAATCCAGCTTGTACAGCAGGGATATATTCACGTGGTACTACACCACCTACGATAGCATTTTCAAATTCGAATCCTTTACCTTCTTCGTTTGGACCAAATTCGATCCATACGTGTCCGAATTGTCCACGACCACCAGATTGGCGAACGAATTTACCTTCAACTTTAGCTGAACCACGGAAAGTTTCACGGTATGCTACTTGAGGAGCACCAACGTTTGCTTCCACTTTGAATTCGCGACGCATACGGTCAACAAGGATGTCCAAGTGAAGTTCACCCATACCAGCGATGATCGTTTGACCAGTTTCTTGGTCAGTATGCGCACGGAATGTTGGATCTTCATCTTGAAGCTTTTGTAAAGCTTGAGACATTTTGTCTTGGTCTGCTTTTGATTTCGGCTCAACTGATAGAGAGATAACTGGCTCTGGGAATACCATGGACTCAAGAATTACTTGGTTCTTGTCATCACATAGAGTATCTCCAGTTGTAGTATCTTTCAAACCAACGGCTGCTGCTATATCTCCTGCATATACAGTAGAAATTTCTTCACGGCTGTTTGCGTGCATTTGAAGGATACGTCCAATACGCTCACGTTTTCCTTTAGTTGAGTTGATTACATAAGATCCTGATTCTAGTGTACCAGAGTACACACGGAAGAATGTAAGTTTACCAACGTAAGGGTCAGTCATAACTTTAAACGCTAAAGCAGAGAACGGTTCAGAATCATCTGAATGACGTTCAACTTCATCTTCTGAATCCGGTAATGTACCTTTGATAGCTGGTACATCCAATGGAGAAGGAAGGAAGTCGATAACGTTATCAAGCATTAATTGAACACCTTTGTTTTTGAAAGCCGATCCGCAGATAACTGGGAAGAATTCAACATTAACGGTTGCTGTACGGATGGCTGCTTTTAATTCAGCAATGCTGATTTCTTCGCCGCCAAGGTATTTTTCCATTAAGTCTTCATTAACTTCTGCTACTGCTTCAATTAACTTTTCACGGTATTCTTCAGCTAATTCCCGGTGTTCTTCAGGAATTTCACCGATAGTGATATCAGTTCCTAGGTCATTACCGTAGAAATGAGTTTTCATTTCAATTAGGTCAATGATTGCAGAGAATTGATCCTCTGCTCCGATTGGTAACTGAACTGGGTGAGCGTTAGCTTGTAAACGATCGTGGATAGTTCCAACTGAATACAAGAAGTCTGCACCGATTTTGTCCATTTTATTTACGAATACGACACGTGGTACACCGTAAGTTGTAGCTTGGCGCCAAACCGTTTCAGTTTGAGGCTCAACACCTGATTGGGCATCAAGTACAGCTACAGCTCCATCAAGTACGCGCAAAGAACGTTCAACTTCAACTGTGAAGTCTACGTGTCCTGGTGTATCGATGATGTTTACACGGTGACCTTTCCACTGCGCAGTTGTTGCAGCGGAAGTGATCGTGATTCCGCGTTCTTGTTCCTGTTCCATCCAGTCCATTTGTGAAGCACCTTCGTGCGTTTCACCAATTTTGTGAATTTTACCAGTGTAATATAGAACACGTTCTGTTGTTGTCGTTTTACCAGCATCGATGTGAGCCATGATACCGATATTACGAGTGTTTGCTAAGGAGAACTCTCTTGCCATTTGTCTTTCTCCTTCCTTCTATAAGGATTTTATAGTGATTAATCTTACCAGCGATAATGAGCGAAAGCTTTGTTGGCTTCAGCCATTTTGTGTGTATCTTCACGTTTCTTAACTGCTGCTCCAGTATTGTTGGCAGCATCCATGATTTCATAAGCTAAACGCTCTTCCATCGTTTTTTCTCCACGAAGGCGAGAGTAGTTTACTAACCAACGAAGTCCTAGAGTCGATTTACGGTCTGGACGCACCTCAACTGGTACTTGGTAGTTAGCTCCACCCACACGGCGTGCTTTTACTTCTAGTACAGGCATGATGTTTTTAAGTGCTTGATCGAAAACTTCGATCGGCTCATTGCCAGTACGTTCTTTGATTAAATCAAATGCAGAGTAAAGAATTTTTTGTGATTTACCTCTTTGTCCATCAACCATTAATTTGTTGATTAAGCGAGTCACAAGTTTTGAATTATATATTGGATCTGGTAATACGTCTCTTTTCGTTACAGGTCCTTTACGAGGCATTATATTTCCTCCTTTCAAGAAAGTTCAATTTTGGTTTTAGATTATTTTTTTGCTGCTTTCGGACGCTTAGTACCGTATTTAGAACGGCCTTGCATACGATTGTTAACTCCAGCTGTATCAAGAGCACCACGTACGATATGGTAACGTACCCCTGGTAAATCTTTTACACGTCCGCCACGGATAAGAACCACGCTGTGTTCTTGTAGGTTGTGACCGATACCTGGGATATAAGCTGTTACCTCGATACCGTTTGTTAAACGTACACGCGCATATTTACGTAACGCGGAGTTTGGTTTTTTCGGTGTCATAGTACCCACACGAGTGCAAACACCACGTTTTTGCGGAGATGATACGTTAGTTTGTGCTTTTTTAAAGCTGTTGTAGCCTTTGTTAAGTGCTGGAGATTTTGAATTAACCTCTTTAGACTCGCGTCCTTTACGCACTAATTGATTAATAGTAGGCATTACATTTTTCCTCCCTTCACGTTTTCATTTCTAGTACCACACATCCAGGTGGTTCATAAATGGGTAAAAACAAAGTCTTTGCAAATATTATTGCAAAAACATTTTTACTTTTTAATGGCAACAGTTGCTGCTCCGACATCAATACCACATGCTTTGCCAAGCATTCTCATCGAATCAACATATGTGATAGGAACATCCAATTCTTTGGCGGTCTCAACGACACGCCCAGTCAAGTATATATCTGCATCATCAGCGATGATAACTTCTTGAATTAAATTGTTTTTAAGAGCTCTAACTGCTTGCTTCGTCCCTATAATCACTGACTTTGCCTGTATTACTTTTTCATAAGACATGGTCCATATCCTCCAAAGTTACAGGGTAACATAGGAGCACCTTTGCTATAGTATCATTATAAGTCGGATACTGTCAACTTCTTTCAAAAAAATAATTCAAGCAAAAGGTTTTCCTTACATAATTCTATTAAGATTTTCAATTTGCCCAAACGGAAATTATCAAATTCTCATAGGCTTTTCAGCCGGCCTTTAGTAATAAGAGAGACCAGCTCAATAAATTCTGATCCTTCATCTCCTATAGGAAACGGGAGTGTGGTTTTCAGTTTAAATTATTGAGCTGGTCCTTTTTCCATTAATCCACTGTTACTGTATCGGCACTTTCGTCAACAACGACAGGGTTTGCTTTTCTGTATCTAAGCATTCCCGTTCCTGCAGGGACAAGTTTACCGATGATGACATTTTCTTTAAGCCCAAGCAATTCATCACGTTTTCCTTTTATTGCTGCATCAGTCAAGACCCTAGTTGTTTCTTGGAATGACGCGGCGGACAAGAAGGAATCCGTTTCAAGAGATGCTTTTGTGATACCTAGCAATACAGGACGGCCTGTTGCCGGTAATTTGTTGGTCAACAATGCATCAGTGTTTGCAGTAGTGAACTGGTTGACATCCAATAATGTTCCTGGAAGCACTTCAGTTTCACCTGCATCAAGCACACGGACTTTACGCATCATTTGTCTAACCATTACCTCGATGTGCTTATCACCAATTTCAACACCTTGCATCCGGTATACTTTTTGAACTTCATGAAGCAGGTATTCCTGAACAGTAAGCACGTCTGTAACCTTCAGCAATTCTTTCGGATCGATGGAACCCTCTGTCAACTCTTCACCACGACGGACAGGTGTATCGACAGTTACTCTTAAACGTGCTGTGTACGGCGCAGTATATGTGCGTGATTCAACAGCACCTTGAACGACGATTTCCTGTTGTTTATCCCGGATTTCATTGATGGAAACAATCGTTCCTTCAATTTCGGAAATGACAGCTTGACCTTTAGGGTTTCTTGCTTCAAATATTTCTTGGATACGAGGAAGACCTTGAGTGATATCGTCCCCAGCAACCCCACCTGTATGGAATGTACGCATCGTCAACTGTGTACCAGGTTCTCCGATTGATTGAGCGGCAATGATACCGACTGCTTCGCCCACTTCAACTTCTTGACCGGTAGCCAAGTTGCGACCATAACATTTTTTACATACACCATGGCTGGTGTTACATGTAAAGGCAGAACGAATCCATGCCGTTTCGATTCCAAGTGATTCAATATAGTTAGCAAGATCTTCAGTAATAAGATCATTTTCAGCCACGATTACTTCATTTGTTTCTGGATGTCTGATCGCTTTTCTTGCATAACGGCCAACTAGGCGCTCTTCAAGATGCTCAATTATTTCAGTACCCTCTCTCAAGGCTGAAATTTTCAAGCCGCGGTCCGTTCCACAATCGTCATCACGGATGATGACATCTTGGGCAACGTCAACAAGTCGACGGGTAAGGTAACCGGAATCGGCCGTTTTAAGCGCTGTATCGGCAAGACCTTTACGAGCACCATGTGTAGAGATGAAGTACTCCAACACTGTTAAACCTTCACGGAAACTTGATTTGATCGGTAATTCAATGATACGTCCAGCCGGGTTGGCCATCAAACCACGCATACCAGCAAGCTGCGTAAAGTTGGAAGCATTACCACGGGCACCGGAATCACTCATCATGAAGATTGGGTTGCGTCGGTCCAGGGAGTCCATAAGTTTGGACTGAATGGTATCCTTGGCAGCACTCCAAATCGAAATGACGCGATCATAACGCTCATCCTCAGTAATAAGACCGCGTCTGAATTGTTTCAAGACGTTATCCACTTTGGTTTGAGCCTCAGTAATGATTTCTTGTTTTTCTTTTAAAACGACAATATCAGCCACACCAACGGTAATACCAGCTTTTGTCGAATATTTGAATCCAAGATCTTTCATCCGGTCAAGCATTTTGGATGTTTCGGTAATTTTAAAGCGTTTAAAGACTTCCGCGATGATATTTCCAAGAATTTTCTTCTTGAAAGGATCGATAGCAGGTTGGGACTTAATCAATTCAGGGATATTAGCGCCCTTTTCCACAAAATATTTCTCTGGAGTTTTGGTTTCCAGATTATAACGTGTCGGTTCGTTAATATACGGGAATGATTTAGGTAAAATTTCATTGAAGATCAATTTTCCAACAGTCGTAATTAGAAGTTGGCCGTTTTGTTCTTCAGTGAATGTTTCATTAGTTAGTGACGATGCATGTACGGCACAACGGGAATGTAAGTGTACATATCCGTTTTGGTATGCAAGTAATGCTTCACTTGTATCTTTAAAGATCATACCCTCACCGATAGCGCCTTCTCTTTCCAACGTTAAGTAATAGTTACCTAATACCATATCTTGAGAAGGTGTAACGACAGGTTTACCATCTTTAGGGTTCAAAATGTTCTGTGCTGCAAGCATAAGCATGCGTGCTTCGGCTTGTGCTTCAGAAGATAGAGGAACGTGGACCGCCATTTGGTCACCGTCAAAGTCAGCGTTGTAAGCTGTACATACGAGCGGATGCAAACGAATTGCGCGACCTTCAACCAACGTTGGTTCAAATGCTTGGATCCCAAGTCTATGAAGAGTCGGTGCACGGTTCAATAGTACTGGGTGTTCTCTAATGACTTCTTCTAGGACATCCCATATTTCAGGAGATAAACGTTCAATTTTGCGCTTAGCGGATTTGATGTTATGCGCCAGACCTCTTTGAACAAGCTCCTTCATTACGAATGGTTTGAATAATTCAATCGCCATTTCTTTCGGAAGACCACATTGGTACATCTTTAGGTTTGGTCCGACTACGATAACGGAACGGCCAGAGTAATCAACACGTTTACCAAGAAGGTTTTGACGGAAACGACCTTGTTTACCTTTTAACATGTGAGATAAAGATTTTAACGGACGGTTACCTGGTCCAGTTACCGGACGGCCACGACGGCCATTATCGATAAGAGCATCGACAGCTTCTTGCAGCATACGCTTCTCATTTTGAACGATAATGCTTGGTGCTCCAAGGTCCAGTAATCTTTTCAACCGATTATTACGGTTGATAACACGGCGATATAAATCATTTAAATCAGATGTGGCAAAACGTCCTCCATCAAGTTGAACCATAGGACGAAGCTCCGGTGGAATGACCGGAAGCACGTCAAGGATCATCCATGAAGGCTCATTTCCGGAGTTACGGAATGCTTCAAGCACTTCCAAGCGTTTGATTGCACGGGTTCTGCGTTGTCCTTGGGCTGTTTTAAGCTCCTCTTTCAACGACTCTACTTCCTTTTCCGTATCAATATCTTGTAATAGTTTCTTAATAGCTTCCGCACCCATGGCAGCTTGGAATTTCTTACCGTATTTTTCACGGTATGTACGATATTCCTTTTCAGAAAGAAGCTGTTTCTTTTCTAAAGTCGTATCGCCCGTTTCAGTTACTACGTAAGATGCAAAGTAAATAACTTCTTCCAAAGCCCGTGGAGACATATCAAGAACAAGTCCCATACGGCTAGGAATTCCTTTAAAATACCATATGTGTGAAACTGGTGCTGCCAGCTCAATATGACCCATACGCTCACGACGCACCTTAGCACGGGTGACTTCAACGCCACAACGGTCACAGACTACGCCTTTATAACGAACACGTTTATATTTTCCGCAATGACATTCCCAGTCCTTTTGAGGTCCAAAAATTCTCTCACAGAATAAACCGTCTTTTTCTGGCTTTAACGTACGATAGTTGATTGTTTCTGGTTTTTTAACTTCTCCATGGGACCAAGAACGAATCTTGTCTGGTGAAGCAAGACCAATTTTCATATACTCAAAATTATTAACGTCTAACAAGGGGCCTACCTCCCTTTTAATCTCCAGGTTTAACCCTTGATTGCCGTCACGTTATGAGGCAATCTTACACCGGATGATGGTTGATTGAATCAATAAGGCTCTAACAAGGCAGCATGATGTTCTAATGAACATCTCGCTGCCAGTCAGAGCAGGTAATATATAACTGGATATGTTTATATTTAATTTTATTCTTTGACAGGTGCCCCTACTTCGGAAGCAACCATATCTTTAGTTTCTGAATCAAGGCTTAATTTGTCTGCTTGGTTGGCTTCATCTTCATCTTCCAAATCACGCATTTCGATTTCACGATCTTCGGCATTGAGGATTTTAACATCCAATCCTAAACTTTGAAGCTCCTTAATCAATACTTTGAATGACTCAGGAACGCCTGGTTCAGGGACATTTTCACCTTTGACAATCGCTTCGTACGTTTTAACACGGCCCACGACATCATCTGATTTAACGGTTAGGATTTCTTGTAATGTATAAGCGGCACCATAAGCTTCAAGCGCCCATACTTCCATCTCACCGAAACGCTGTCCACCAAATTGCGCTTTACCACCAAGTGGTTGCTGCGTAACAAGGGAGTAAGGTCCAGTTGAACGTGCATGAAGTTTATCATCGACCATATGCGCCAGTTTGATCATGTACATGACACCAACTGATACACGGTTATCGAATGCTTCACCTGAACGGCCATCATAAAGGACAGTTTTTGCATCACGGGACATACCGGCTTCTTCAATCGTACCCCAAACGTCTTCCTCAGTGGCACCATCGAATACAGGAGATGCTACATGAATGCCAAGTGCGCGTGCAGCCATACCTAAGTGTAGCTCCAACACCTGACCGATGTTCATACGTGAAGGTACACCCAATGGGTTTAACATGATGTCGACTGGAGTGCCGTCCGGTAGATAAGGCATATCTTCTTCAGGAAGAATCCTGGAGATTACCCCTTTGTTACCATGTCGTCCGGCCATTTTATCGCCTTCATGGATTTTACGTTTTTGAACGATATATACACGTGCGAGTTGGTTTACACCAGGAGGCAGTTCATCGCCGTCTTCTCTGTTAAACACTTTAACATCAAGAACGATTCCGCCGCCGCCGTGAGGTACACGAAGTGATGTATCCCTTACTTCACGTGCTTTTTCACCGAAGATTGCATGTAATAAACGTTCCTCAGCAGTCAGTTCCGTTACACCTTTAGGCGTGACTTTACCAACGAGAAGGTCTCCGTCTTTCACTTCAGCACCCACACGGATAATTCCGCGCTCATCAAGATTACGAAGCGCATCTTCCCCTACGTTAGGGATATCACGTGTGATTTCTTCAGGCCCTAATTTTGTATCGCGTGATTCAGACTCATATTCTTCAATATGAATGGAAGTGTACACATCATCTTTAACCAATCGTTCACTCATGATGATGGCATCTTCATAGTTATATCCATCCCATGTCATGAAGGCTACCAATACGTTACGTCCAAGTGCCAACTCACCTTTTTCCATTGAAGGACCATCAGCAAGAATTTCACCTTTTACGACGTTGTCGCCAACGCTTACGATAGGGCGTTGATTATAGCACGTTCCTTGGTTGGAACGAATGAATTTTAATAGACGATATTTATCAAGATTTCCTTTTACCTGCTGCCCGTCTACTTCACTTACCCTACGTACCCATACTTCACCTGATTCAACGTGCTCTACGATACCAGGGTGTTTACAGATTACGGCAGCACCGGAGTCTTTCGCTGAAACATACTCCATACCCGTTCCTACCCGAGGGGCTTCCGGTTGAAGCAAAGGAACTGCTTGACGTTGCATGTTCGCTCCCATAAGGGCACGGTTGGAGTCATCGTTTTCCAAGAAAGGAATACATGCAGTCGCGGCAGATACAACCTGTTTAGGAGATACATCCATGTAATCTACACGGTCACGCGGAACAACGGTATTTTCACCGCGGAAACGTGCAACAACATCGTTATCAAGGAATGAGCCATCATCCGACAGTCGTACATTCGCTTGGGCAACTACATAGTTATCTTCCTCATCAGCTGTTAAGTAATCGATTTGGCTTGTAATTTTACCTGTTTCAGGGTCCACACGGCGGTATGGTGTTTCAATGAAGCCATATGGGTTAACCTTTGCAAAACTGGATAACGAGTTAATCAAACCAATATTCGGTCCCTCAGGCGTTTCAATCGGACACATGCGGCCATAGTGGGAATAATGAACGTCACGTACTTCAAAGCCAGCACGCTCACGTGTCAGACCACCAGGTCCCAATGCAGATAGACGACGTTTATGGGTCAACTCAGCCAACGGGTTCGTTTGATCCATGAACTGGGAAAGCTGTGAACTTCCAAAGAACTCTTTAATGGATGCAATGACCGGGCGAATGTTGATTAGTTGTTGTGGAGTGATTGTGTTCGTATCCTGAATGGACATTCTTTCACGGACAACACGCTCCATACGGGATAAACCAATTCTGAATTGGTTTTGCAGCAATTCACCAACGGAACGCAGACGACGGTTACCTAAATGGTCAATGTCATCCGTGATTCCCACACCATGCAATAAATTAAAGAAATAACTGATGGAAGAAATGATATCAGCCGGTGTAATGTTTTTGACCTGGTCGGTCACATAAGCATTACCGATGATATTGATCACTTTTTCGCCTTCAGCATCGTTTGGTGCAAACACTTTAATAGGTTGAAGAAGAGTTTCTTCCTCTACTACACCACCTGATGGATGGAATGTTTTGAATCCAATTCCACCTTCGATATGAGGCAGAATCCTATCAAGAGTCCGACGATCAAGCATTGTACCTTTTTCAACAATGATTTCTCCCGTTTCAGGATCAATCAAAGTCTCTGCAATACGTTGTCCGAATAAACGGTTCTTAATATGCAGTTTTTTGTTTATTTTATAACGGCCTACATTAGCTAAATCATAACGTTTCGGATCAAAAAAGCGTGATACTAAAAGACTTTTCGCGTTTTCGACAGTAGGCGGTTCACCTGGGCGTAGACGCTCATAGATTTCTAGTAATGCTTTTTCCACACTCTCGGTGTTATCCTTTTCAAGAGTGTTGCGAAGGTATTCGTTGTCACCGATCAAATCGATGATTTCTTGATCAGTTCCGAATCCAAGGGCACGCATCAATACCGTGATCGGTAATTTCCTGGTGCGGTCGATTCGAACATACACAACATCCTTGGCGTCTGTTTCGTATTCGAGCCATGCGCCACGGTTAGGAATAACGGTCGCGGAGAACCCAAGCTTACCGTTTTTATCCATTTTCCCATTGTAGTAAACACTCGGTGAGCGCACTAATTGGGATACAATTACCCGTTCAGCACCATTGATGACAAATGTACCTGTTTCAGTCATCAGCGGGAAGTCACCCATAAATACATCTTGGTCTTTTACTTCCCCTGTTTCTTTGTTAACAAGGCGCACTTTCACACGAAGTGGTGCAGAATACGTAACATCGCGTTCTTTTGTTTCTTCCACAGAATACTTCGGCTCAGCTAAGCTGTAATCGATGAATTCTAACGATAAATTACCTGTAAAATCCTCAATAGGAGAAATATCCTGGAACATTTCCTTTAAACCTACATCTAGAAACCATTGATAAGAAGCTGTTTGAATTTCAATCAGATTCGGAAGGTCCAAAACCTCACTGATTCTTGCATAACTTCTACGTTGGCGGTGTCGTCCATACTGAACAAGTTGACCTGTCAACTGATTCACCCCTTAAATCAAGCGTTATAAGGATCCATTTGCCTCGGAAAAGGAATCATTTCCATAGACAAAAAGAAAATGGTTTTTATTTT
Source organism: Bacillus sp. ISL-78 (assembly GCF_018613455.1). Classification (NCBI taxonomy): domain Bacteria; kingdom Bacillati; phylum Bacillota; class Bacilli; order Caryophanales; family Bacillaceae; genus Bacillus; species Bacillus sp. ISL-78. Next base: position 21,471 of record NZ_JAGGQC010000042.1, on the reverse strand, counting down.
AAAAACCACTATTTCTCATAAAACGAACTATTATTTATATATTTTTCCCATATTATCCATTGATTATACACCAATGGTATAAAAATTGCATAGTTACGGAATTATATATATGCATTTTATAATACTAACATAGCAAAAATTTAGAGTCAAACCTTTTTGGATAATAGTATATAGTAACCTTTTTTCTTAACAGGCACTTCAACTTTTCCAAATAATTGCTCCATTTTATCCATTGCGGATGGAGCCCCTTGTTTTTTTTGAATGACAACCCATAATTCTCCACCAGCTACCAAACTGCGATAGCTTTCTTCCAAAATTTCGTGGACTACACTTTTACCTGCGCGAATGGGAGGGTTCGTAAGAATCGCTGCGAATTGATTGGAGGCAACTTTGTCAAAACGATCGCTTTCGTAAATCTTCACATTTGCGATCCCATTAGAAGCAGCATTCTCTTTTGACAATTCAACCGCCCGGCTATTTATATCAATCATTTCTATCGTTCTATCGGGATAAGCTGCCGCAATCGATATTCCGATCGGTCCATACCCGCAACCAACATCGAGAATATTTCCTTCCACAGCTTCACGAAGGTTGAAACTCTCAACCAAAAGACGCGATCCGAAATCAACTTCCTTTTTCGAAAAAACACCATTATCACTTTTGAAGCGAAATGTACGTCCCTTTAATGTGAAATCCCAAAATTTCGGATTGCTTACGACATCCGGTTTATGTGAGTAGTAATGCTCTGTCAGAGTCATCTCCCCCTATCAGAAAGGAATATTGAAGATTTAATGAGAGAAGAGAATTGAAGAAGGATGCTTGCACGCCGGAATGTCCAGTAACGATATCCTCGTTACCAAACCATTAACGGCCAGTTCCCGTCATTTCTTTAAAAATGAAGAAAAAAAGCCCGCCAATGATAGCGAGCTTTTTGTTTATGCAAGATTACTTAACTTCAACGCCAGCTCCAACTTCTTCAAGTTTAGCTTTGATTTCTTCAGCTTCTTCTTTAGAAGCGCCTTCTTTGATTGCTTTTGGAGTGTTGTCAACAAGTTCTTTTGCTTCTTTAAGTCCAAGACCTGTAACTTCACGTACAGCTTTGATAACTTTGATTTTTTGATCTCCAGCAGATGTAAGAACTACATCAAACTCAGTTTTTTCTTCAGCAGCAGCGCCACCAGCAGCAGCTACAGCTACAGGTGCAGCAGCAGTTACGCCAAATTCTTCTTCGATTGCTTTTACAAGGTCGTTTAATTCTAAAACAGTCATGTTTTTAACTGCTTCAATGATTTGATCTTTAGTCATTTTTATTTCCTCCTCGAAATGGTTGGTTTTTTTTGAATCAGCAGGCTAAATAAGCGGTTAGCTTACGCGCCTTGTTCTTCTTTTTGCTCTGCAACAGCTTTTGTAGCAAGAGCAAGTCCGCGCATAGGTGCTTGTAGCACGCTGAGTAGCATTGAAAGTAGGCCTTCGCGTGAAGGTAGTTCTGCAAGAGCTTTAATTTCTTCAGCAGTTGCAACATTTCCTTCGATAACTCCAGCTTTGATTTCTAACGCTTCATGTTTTTTCGCAAAATCGTTAAGGATTTTTGCTGGCGCAATAACATCTTCAGTTGAGAATGCAATTGCGTTTGGACCTGTTAATGATTCGTTCAAAGCGCTAAGCTCAGCACTTTCAGCAGCACGGCGAGTCATAGAGTTTTTGTAAACTTTAAACTCAACGCCAGCTTCACGAAGTTGCTTACGAAGTTCTGTTACTTCTGCAACAGTCAATCCACGGTAGTCAACAACTACTGTTGATTGGCTTGAAGTTAACTTTTCAGAAATCTCAGCAACGATTTTTTGCTTTTGTTCAATAATTGCGTTCATCCTTACACCTCCTGTAGATTTGCTTGAAAACATTTATACCGTTTCAAAGAAAAAGCCTTCATCTCTATTGCAGACATGAAGGCAGTAATTTCAAAAGTCATAGTCAAGGACTATTATTATCGAATTACCTCGGCAGGGAATTAAGCTCGTAATGAGCACCTACTGTCTACGGTACAAATAGTATTCATTTATTCACAACAAAACTTATTATAACAATAATAGTTTTGGTATGTCAATTATTTATTTGAAAGAAGAAGGATCAACTTTCACGCCAGGGCCCATTGTAGTTGTTACAGAAACGTTTTTCATGTAAGTTCCTTTAGCAGCCGCAGGTTTAACTTTCAATAATGTATCATAGATAGTAGTGAAGTTTTCCACTAGTTTAGCATCTTCGAAAGATACTTTACCGATTGGAGCGTGGATGTTACCAGCTTTATCTACGCGGTATTCAACTTTACCAGCTTTGATTTCATTAACAGCTTTCGTTACATCGAAAGTTACTGTGCCAGTTTTAGGGTTAGGCATTAATCCTTTAGGTCCTAATACACGGCCAAGTTTACCAACTTCACCCATCATGTCTGGAGTCGCAACGATTACATCGAATTCGAACCATCCTTGTTGGATTTTGTTGATGTAGTCAGATTCGCCAACGTAGTCAGCACCAGCAGCTTCCGCTTCTTTTGCTTTTTCGCCTTTTGCGAATACTAATACGCGTTGAGTTTTACCAGTACCATTCGGAAGAACAACAGCTCCACGAATTTGTTGGTCAGCTTTCTTAGGGTCTACGCCTAAACGGAAAGCAACTTCAACAGTCGCATCGAATTTTGCGAAGTTTGCTTTTTTAGCAACTTCGATTGCTTCAGTTACAGCATAAGCCTTAGAAACTTCTACAAGCTTAGCTGCTTCAAGATACTTTTTACCTTTTTTAGCCATGATATAAATCCTCCTAAATTGTGGTTTTAACGGAATGACCTCCCACGAATAAAGGTTGCGAGTATCAATCGCAACCCCGTAGAAACAAATAGCAATTACATGGATTAGTCTTCGATGACAATACCCATGCTGCGAGCAGTACCTTCAACCATACGCATTGCAGCTTCGACGCTTGCAGCGTTTAGGTCAGGCATTTTAGTTTCAGCAATCTCGCGCACTTGATCACGCTTGACTGTAGCAACTTTATTACGGTTAGGTTCACCAGAACCAGACTCGATACCTGCTACTTTCTTAAGCAATACTGCAGCCGGTGGAGTTTTTGTAATGAATGTAAATGAACGGTCTTCAAATACCGTGATTTCAACAGGAATAATTAGACCAGCTTGATCTGCTGTACGAGCGTTGAACTCCTTACAGAATCCCATGATGTTTACACCAGCTTGACCTAATGCAGGACCGACTGGCGGTGCCGGATTCGCTTTACCAGCAGGAATTTGCAATTTAACCATTTTAATTACTTTTTTAGCCACGAGACACACCTCCTTATAAGTCCGTGATGTGGTAATAGGGTAATACCCTCCCACTCATCTTGAATTCTTTATATATTAATAAAGAATGCTTGTATCGTTGAGGCCTAAAAATTGAAACATACTGACCTTTGAAATTTTACCACTTTCAAAAGGCAATTTCAAGTTTTTTTCCGTTTATAATTTTTCCACTTGATTAAAATCAAGTTCAACCGGTGTATCACGGCCGAACATATTGACTAGGACCCTTACTTTCCCTTTGTCTTTATCAAGTTCTTCAATCGGTCCTGCAAAAGTTGCAAATGGTCCTTCTTTAACTTGAACCGTATCACCGATTTCAAAATCAACTTCGATTTTGCTTTCATCTACGCCCATTCGTTTAAGAACGACTTCAATTTCTTCCGGAAGCAATGCAGTCGGTTTTGACCCGGCTCCAGATGAACCCACGAAACCTGTTACCCCAGGCGTATTCCGGACAACATACCATGAATCATCCGTCATGATGATCTCAACCAACACATAACCTGGAAACACTTTCTTTTTGGTCACTTTCTTTTTGCCATCTTTCACTTCTGTTTCTTCTTCTTCTGGAACTACAACGCGAAAGATCTTGTCTTCCATCCCCATAGTTTCAACACGTTTTTCCAAGTTAGCTTTAACCTTGTTCTCATAACCTGAATAGGTGTGAACTACATACCAATTCTTTTCCATGTGTTAGGACTTTAACGTCCTTCCCTCCCTGCAATCAATCATTTTCTTTATTAATCTTTATCTTTGAACGTTTTAGCCAAAAACCAAACAGGCGTCATCCCGAACTTAACTAGAATATATTGTGATGATTCATATTACAGCAGCACTCGTTTTTAAACTTCTTCACTTATTAAAAAAGACAAATTAAAAAACCCGTTTCCGGGCTTTTCTGCTGACACATATTATTCTATCACTATTATACCTTATTTTCGAATCTCTTATTCAATAACTAAGCGAATTAATTCGGAAATACCCAAATCGACCACTGTAAAGAATAAAGCCATAAATACTACAGTCGTTACCACCACGATTGTATATTTGGTAAGCTCCTTGCGTTTCGGCCAGCTTACTTTTTGCATTTCGCGAGCGACTCCGCTGAAAAATTCGGTAAAACGTTTCATGAATGTACCTCCAAGCATTAGAAGCTTCTGTCAATCTATTTATAAAACGGTTATTTCGTTTCTTTATGAATCGAGTGTGAGTTGCAAGTACTGCAAAATTTCTTGATTTCCAGCCGTTCGCCGCTTGTCGATTGTTTGCTCTCATAACTATAATTTCTTGAACCGCAATCGTTGCAGGCAAGAACTATTTTTTTTCGCATTAGATACACCTATCCTATCTACTATATCCATAAAACCTTATCACGACTGTTTTTTATTGTCAATATCAAAGCGGGTTTCACCCATTATGGACAACGTAAATCAAAACATCGGCTTGTATCTAAAAAATCTTAGTGAATAAAAAACTTCCATGTGGAGAAGGGACAGATGAAATTAAGCGGAAAAAGCGGAGGGATTATAAACTGATTTCCCTTACTTCCAGATAGCGCTCGAGCTTTCTTTTCACCCGCTGAAGGGCGTTGTCGATTGACTTAACATGCCGGTTCAACTCTTCCGAAATTTCTTGGTAGGTTTGTCCATCCAGGTAAAGAGCTAACACTTTTCTCTCAAGATCACTCAGGAGCTCGGCCATCTTTAGTTCGATATCGTCAAACTCTTCTTGGTTGATGATCAGTTCTTCCGGGTCCAAAACCTTCGTACCCGATATGATATCCATTAGAGTTCGGTCCGATTCCTCATCATAAATTGGCTTGTCCAGGGAAACATAGGAATTGAGCGGAATATGTTTTTGACGTGTTGCTGTTTTGATAGCTGTAATGATCTGCCTCGTAATGCATAGTTCTGCAAATGCTTTAAAAGAAGATAACTTATCCCCTTTAAAATCACGGACGGCTTTATATAAACCAATCATACCTTCTTGCACGATGTCTTCCTTATCGGCACCAATCAAGAAATAAGTCCTTGCCTTCGCTCTTACAAAATTACGATACTTTTGGATCAAATAATCAAGCGCTTCACTGTCTCCAGTGTGCACCAACCCTATCAATTCATCATCCTCAAACTGAAGATACTTTTCGTTCAGCTTCATTCCGAATTTGAGACCCACATTATATCCCCCTGACCTGACTCAGATAGAAATATTATACAGCAGGTAAATTTTACCCGTCAATGGTTCAAATTTTCCCCCGGCGCCATTTTTCGAAAATTTCTGCCACTTCTTCACTTAAAGGAATTTTAGCAACGGGTCTTATGGTTGTTGTTTTCCTTACATCTTTCTTGATTTCACCTTGAATTTCTTCCATTTCAATAAGCAGTTCACGAGCGGATTTCCTTAGGGCCCCTTGGCCAAAGATCACCCACTGTTCCGTGAAGTCAGAGGTTGCCACTTGAATTTGCGTTTTGACGTTATTCAGTTCGATGGCCATCTTTTCTATTCTTTCATCCGCAGTTTCATTTTCTTTTGTAAAAATTACGTCAACTTTGTGATTTTTGAATATGCGGGCAATTCCCTGAACATATTGAGCATCAAATACGACAATTACACGGTATCCGGTAAACGCTTGATATTCCGCCATCATTTCTATCAATCGATCCCTTGCAGCAGCAAGATCCCGTTCTTTTAATTCTCTCAGTTCCGGCCAAGCTCCAATAATGTTATAACCGTCCACCAACAGAATATTCATTTCGTCATTGCCCTAGGGGATTTCTTTTTCTATAAACCTCATACATCAATAAACCGGCTGCTACCGATGCATTTAACGAAGTTACTTTTCCTGCCATTGGAAGACGGATGAGAAAATCACATTTCTCCTTCATTAACCGGGCCATGCCTTTTCCTTCACTGCCGATAACAAGTCCGATAGGCATCTTTCCGTCCATGTTACGGTAATCATCGCTGCCTTTCGCATCGGTACCGACTATCCATACCCCTCGCTCTTTCAATTCTTCCACCGCTCTTGCCAAATTTGTCACGCGTGCTACGGGAATATATTCGATTGCACCAGTCGAAGCTTTAGCCACCGTTGCCGTCAAGCCCACCGCTCTTCTTTTCGGAATGATGATTCCATGCGCCCCGACTGCATCAGCCGTCCTCATGATCGAACCTAAATTATGCGGATCTTCAACCTCATCAAGAATCATGAAAAAAGGTGCCTCGTCCCGTTCAGCCGCTTTTGCGAATAAGTCATCCAGCTCCACATATTCATATGCAGCCACTTGTGCGATAACGCCTTGATGGATGCCTTCTACCATTTGGTCAATTTTTTTCTTCGGTACGATTTGCACGAGCACCTTCTTTTCCTTCGCGAGACCGATAAGCGGTTGCATCGAGCCTTTTTGCGAGCCCTCGGCTATCCAAATTTTATTAACTTCCCGTTCGGAGCGAAGTGCTTCCAATACGGGGTTCCTGCCAATGATATATTCTTCGCTCATGGGTTACTCCCCTTTTCTTCTTCAATGTATTCAATGGATTTTTTGATGAGTTCTTCCATTCTTTCTATTCGACCGGATAAATACAAAAATCCCATAAGAGCCTCGAAGGCTGTACTGTAGCGATACGTTTGCACATCTGTATTCTTCGGTACCGTACCTGATTTCGCATTTCGGCCGCGCCGAACGACAGCGGATTCCTCTTCCGATAGCCAATCTGACTCCAGAAAGAAGTGGATGATTTTATTTTGCGCTTTAGCAGCTACAAAAGATGTAGCCTTTTTGTGAAGTAGATTGGGCTTGACCGCCCCTTTTTGAATGAGGTGATGCCGTATATACGTTTCGTATACAGCATCACCTATATATGCTAAAGCAAGACTGTTCAGCATTTTTGCATCTACCTTACTATCGTAATGAAGCATTAATTACCCTCTTTTCCATCTTGTACCTTGAGGGGTATCCTCTAATATGATATTCATGTTTTTCAAGCGATCGCGAATTTCATCGGATAATCCAAAATTGCGGTCTTTCCGCGCTTGAATCCTTTGCTGTATCAATCCTTCAATTTCTTCATCCAGAAGCCCCTCTTCTTCAAGGGACAAACCGAGGACAGAAAATAAGGTGTTGAATTTATCAAGGAAAGCATCAATCACTTCCGTGTCCGTGTTTTTCTCCATCAAGTAATAATTTGCCTGTTTGGAAAGTTCAAAAAGCATGGATATTGCATTAGCTGTGTTGAAATCATCGTCCATTTCCTTAATGAATTGTTCATGTAAATCATTCAGCTTCTCCAACCAAACATCATTATTCTCAGTCAACCCGTCACTTACTTGAAGGCGATGCTTTAAATTTTGATATGATGTCCTTAAGCGTTCTAGGGACGCTTTTACATTTTCAAGCACTTCTTCACTATAATTGATCGGATGACGGTAATGTACTGATAACATAAAGAAGCGCAACACTTGTGGATCATGCTTCTGAATGATGTCATGCACAAGGACGAAATTGCCTAAGGACTTAGACATTTTTTCATTCTCAATATTTATATACCCATTATGCATCCAATAATTCGCAAAAGTCTTACCCGTCAATGCTTCGGATTGTGCAATTTCATTTTCATGATGCGGGAATGCCAGATCTTGACCTCCTGCATGAATATCGATGGTGTCCCCCAAATACTTTTTGACCATTGCGGAGCATTCGATATGCCAGCCAGGACGCCCCTTGCCCCATGGGCTCTCCCATGATATTTCGTCATCCTTGGCCGCTTTCCAAAGGGCAAAATCAAGGGCATCTTGTTTTTTCTCCCCTATTTCAATACGCGCCCCCACTCGAAGCTCATCGATGGACTGATGTGAAAGCTTGCCATATCCCTCAAACTGGCGAGTGCGGTAATACACATCCCCTTCAGATTCATAAGCGAATCCTTTCTCGATTAATGCAGAGATGAATTCAATGATTGCATCCATATTCTCCATTACGGTCGGGTGAGCATCCGCTTTTTTGCAGCCCAATGCCGACACGTCTTCGAAATACGCCTTGATGAAACGCTCCGATATGGTCGGGACATCTTCCCCCAATTCTTTTGCCGCGCGAATCAGCTTATCATCCACATCCGTGAAGTTCGAAACGAATTGCACATCATATCCACGGTAATCCAAATACCTACGAACGGTATCGAATACGATTGCCGGTCTTGCATTGCCAATATGAATGTAATTATAGACAGTGGGTCCGCATACATACATCTTCACCTTTCCCTCTTCAATCGGGACGAAGGTTTCCTTTTTTCTCGTTGCTGTGTTATATATTTTAATCGCCATATTATAGACTCCTTTCTTCCTGCTTCTGTTCGGCCAACCTTGCCCTTAAGGCTCTGATTTCACTATCCAATTCCTTAAAGCGATCAGCGATTGGATCAGGAAGATCACAATGATTTAGATCTTTATTGATTTTGATACCATCTTGTATGACCACTTTACCTGGAATGCCCACCACTGTAGAATTAGGTGGCACTTCCTTTAAAACGACCGATCCCGCACCGATTTTCGAGTTTTCCCCAACAGTGATGGAACCCAGCACTTTTGCTCCTGTAGCTATTAAAACATTATCCTTTATCGTGGGATGACGTTTTCCCTTTTCCTTTCCGGTCCCCCCAAGGGTTACACCTTGAAAGACGGATACATTGTCGCCAATTTCACAAGTTTCGCCAATGACGATCCCCATTCCATGGTCAATGAAGAAACGACGGCCAATCGTAGCCCCTGGATGAATTTCGATTCCGGTAAAAAACCGGCTGATTTGAGATATGCTTCTCGCCAGGAAAAAGAATTTCCTCTTAAATAGTGCGTGAGCCATCCTATGACTCCAAATCGCATGTAAACCCGCGTACGTCAATATGACTTCCAAATAGCTGCGCGCAGCAGGATCTTGATCAAAAACCACTTCGATATCTTCTTTAAACATCTTTAACAAAATGATTCCCCCCTATGTTCCGTCCTTTTCCAACATCCCCTTTTGAAGCTTTTAAAGCATATAAAAAAGCGTCTCTGTCCAAATAGACAGAGACGCTTGAAGCGCGGTTCCACTCTGTTTGGAATGTACGAACCAGGTATAGCTTTTTCCTGTTTCTTCATCCCCAACTTTAATCCCTGTAACGGAGGACATTCCGCCTGTGCCTACTATAGGTTAGTTCAGCAAAGGACTCAAGGGTGCATTTCAGAAAACGAGAGGCCTGAACCACTTTCAGCAGGTTATGGTTCTCTCTAAAAAGCTTCGTTAACTTACTTCTCCCCATCTACGCGTTCTTTTGTAAGATTATTAAATACTATATTACATTTTTGACAAATTGTTAATATAAAATACTCTGAATACGCTGTTTAATTTTTTCTTGGCCCAGTAATGAAATTGCCTTAGGCAAGTCAGGACCATGTGTTTGACCCGTGACGGCAGCCCTTATCGGCATGAATAATTTTTTTCCTTTATGCCCTGTACTTTTTTGTACGGCTTTAATCGACTTCTTGATTTCATCCGCATTAAATTCTTCAAGCCCTTCGATCTCCTGAAGGAAAGCTTTCATGACTTCAGGTACCTGTTCTTCGGCCAGCACTTCCTTAGCTTCTTGCTCGAACTCGACCTCATCCTTGAAAAACAGTTCAGAAAGCTCGACTATTTCCGCTCCATAGCTCATCTGTTCTTGAAAAAGTGAAACAAGCCCATGAACCCACTCTTCTTCTTCGGCGGTCAGTGTCTCTGAAACCTTCCCGGCTTTAATTAAGTGAGGCAATGACAATTCCACCGCACGATTGACGTCCAATTGCTTCACATATTGGTTATTCATCCATGTAAGCTTTTGCTTATCGAAAAGTGCAGGTGATTTAGACAGGCGGTCAGCATCGAAAAGATTAATGAATTCTTCCTTCGTGAAAATCTCTTCCTCCCCGACCGGAGACCATCCTAGTAATGTAATGAAATTGAATAAAGCTTCAGGCACATAACCAAGCTCTTCATATTGTTCAATGAATTGGATGATCGACTCATCACGTTTACTCAGTTTCTTCCTGCTTTCGTTTACAATCAGCGTCATATGTCCGAATACCGGCGGTTCCCAGCCGAAAGCTTCATAAATCATCAATTGTTTTGGAGTATTGGAGATATGATCATCACCGCGAAGGACATGGGAAATCTTCATCAAGTGATCATCGACGGCCACTGCAAAGTTATAAGTTGGAATGCCATCTTTTTTAACGATGACAAAATCACCAAAACCATCTGTTTCAAATGAAACCTCATCCTTGACCATATCTTTGAAAGTAAGGACCTTCCCAGCTGGAACGGCAAAGCGAATGCTCGGTTTTCTTCCTTGTGCCACTAATTCCGCTTGCTCTTCCTCAGTTAAATGCTTGCACTTCCCGGAATATTTTGGCGTTTCATTGCGTTCGACCTGTCCTTCACGCTCCGCTTCAAGCTCTTCCTCCGTACAATAGCATTTATATGCTAAACCCTTATCCAAAAGCTCTTGATACAATTCCTGATAAAGGTCGTTCCTTTCGGATTGACGATATGGACCGTATTCACCGCCAACATCAACACCTTCATCCCAATCCATGCCAAGCCATTTCAAATATTTAAGCTGACTTTCCTCTCCACCTTCGATATTTCTCTTCTGGTCGGTATCTTCAATACGGATGATGAATTTCCCGCCTTTATTTCGTGCGTATAAATAATTAAATAAAGCAGTCCGTGCATTACCAATATGTAAATGTCCAGTCGGACTCGGTGCATAGCGAACTCGAATATCGCTGCTCATGATATATATAGACCTCCCAGTCGTTCTATTCTATTGTTTATATTATCATTTAAATACATTGGGATAAAGGCATCGACTCTAAAAACGATTTAGTTTGATTTGACCAATAAGACAACAGCCTGTGCCGCGATTCCTTCGCCCCTGCCTGTAAATCCTAGTTTCTCCGTTGTGGTCGCCTTTACATTAATCCTGTCAATCGAGGAATCTAAAAGTTCTGCAATCCTGCCTCGCATTTCCTCGATATACGGTGCCATTTTAGGGCTTTGTGCAATGATTGTACAATCCGCATTGCCTAGGGAATATCCTTCTTTTTTTACGATCGCCCAAATATATTGCAGCAGTTTTGCCGAATCGGCATCTTTAAATTCAGGGTCGGTATCCGGAAAATGCTTACCGATATCCCCTGCACCAATTGCCCCCAAGCAGGCATCGGCAACAGTATGCAGAAGGACATCCGCATCCGAATGACCCAGCAGCCCTTTCTCATACGGAATCGTAATCCCGCCAATTATCAAAGGCCTGCCTTCCACTAGTTGATGAACGTCATATCCTTGTCCTATTCTAAACATATCATTCTCCCCAATCATCGTTTTCCATGTTGTTGTTTATGTAAAATCGCTTCTGCAAAATAAAGGTCTTCTTGAGTCGTAATCTTAATATTATCATAATTGCCCTCAATAATAACTACCTGTTCATTGATCCGCTCTAGTAAACTTGCATCGTCCGTCCCTAAAAATTCTTCTGCTTCTGCCTGTTCATACGCACTTTTTAATATGGATACACGAAAAGCTTGTGGAGTTTGCACCGCCCACAAGCTTGATCGTTCCACTGTTTCCAATACCTTTTTGTTTGCCGCTTTTTTAATCGTATCCTTAACGGGCACTGCAATTACGGCACCTCCATGAAGGGAGGCGGCAGTAGTCAATTCACCGATTTGACCTAGGGTAATAAAAGGGCGGGCACCGTCATGGACCAGAACGATGTCTTCTTCTGCATGTTGCAGTCCATTATAAACGCTTTGTTGGCGCTCCTTGCCACCCATGACCAGTTTCTTGATCTTTTTAAGACCATACGCTGCTATCAATTGATTGAAATATTCCTTTTCTGCCGGGTTTATCGAAAGGATAATCCCCCGACAGTCAGGATCTTCTTCGAAGACACGCAGTGTATAAACAATGATCGGGATACCAGATAGTTCAATAAAAAGTTTATTCTTGCCCGCTTTCATTCTTTTGCCTTGTCCTGCTGCAGGGATCACTACTTCATAAAACATAACGGTTTCTCCTACTCTTCTTTATAATGCTTTTTCTAATAGTTTCGGTTTAGCGAATATCATCCGGCCTGCAGAGGTTTGCAATACACTTGTGACAAGTACATCGATCCGTTTCCCGATATGGTCACGGCCACCCTCGACAACGATCATGGTTCCATCGTCCAAATAAGCGATTCCCTGGTTCTGCTCTTTCCCGTCCTTTATGACCTGAACGTTCATCTCTTCCCCAGGAAGTACAACAGGTTTTACGGCATTGGCCAGGTCATTGATATTAAGTACCGCCACATTTTGAAACTCGCATACTTTGTTTAAATTGAAATCATTGGTAACGACCATTCCGCCGGATATTTTGGCAAGCTTCACCAGTTTACTGTCCACTTCCTGAATGTCTTCAAAATCCCCCTCGTACATCTCCACTTTAATCGGTAGGTCTTTTTGAATCCGATTCAAGATATCCAAACCCCGCCTTCCACGATTCCTTTTCAAAGCATCAGATGAATCGGCAATGTGCTGCAATTCGTTCAATACGAATTGAGGAATGACTATGGTACCCTCCAAAAAGCCTGTCTGACAAATATCCGCAATTCTGCCATCAATGATGACGCTTGTATCAAGAATCTTCAGGCGCTTGCTATACCCCTCTTCATCCTCTTCGCTGACTTCACCATCCGTGTTCTTTTTCTTATTGCTTTTCGTGAATAAACTCAATAGCTCATCACGTTTTTTAAAGCCTACCTGAAAACCAAGATATCCAAATAAAAGCGTAAGGATGATAGGAACCACTGTATTCAAAAAGGGAACCTTGATGGCACTGAATGCGTATCCAACCAGGAACGCTGCCAGCAGTCCAACTAAAAGACCTACGCTGCCAAAGATTATATCCGTAATTGGTATCTTTACAAGCTGTTCCTCCAGCCATTTCATAAAATAGATCACGTGATCTACTGCCCAAAAAGTTATAAGATAAAAGATAATGGCACCCAACAGTACACTTACATAAGGATTGTTTAATAAAGCAATATCGTCTGCATGTAAAACAATTAATAATTCCGGAATAAGCAACATACCAAGTGTTCCGCCGACTATTAAGAAGCATGCTTGTATAATGCGTTTTAACATCCCTTTCACCTCCTTCTACTCATTATTGACCAATAAAATAAAATGAAACCTTCGAAAATTCGTTTTCACTATATACGTTAAATTCACTTAAGGAATTAGTGGATTTACAAATATGAATTCATCTCTTTTTCGTAATATTAGCCTAGCACCCTGAGTTTTGAGTGTCAAAAATAAACACCAATCAATTTCAAGCCCATTCAGGAGTTTTATAAAAGCCGGCCGAACCTTACATCCTTCTATTTGTGACCAGCTGATTTTTCAAAATCCGGAGTCCTTCTTTAATTTTATTGGCCCGGACTTCACCTATACCCTCCACATCGTCAAGGTTTTCAACCGTAGCTTTATTGACTTCACTAAAGCTTCCGAACTGTTTCACCAAATTTTCGATGATCAAACCCGGCAAGCGTGGGATTTTATGAAGAATACGGTAACCACGGGGATGTACTGACTCATCAAGATGTATATATCCATGATAGCCCAACACCTTAAGTAGAATGCTTTCATCCAATTTTTCCTGCATGGCCAACTCTTGAAGCCTAAAAATGATTTCCTCGGGATTTTCATCGTTACTGGAGGTATAATCCTTGATAAGCCATTTCCCTTCCGTTTCAATATCTGCCAGGATTTCATTCATTTGCAAACGGATCAGCCTTCCTTCCGTACCAAGCTCATTAAGGTACGTTAGCAGCTCCGCCTTGATCCGGAGCACCATCACATAACGGTGAAATACCTGCAAAAGATCGGCATAGGTCACGATTTCCTCAAACTCGAGCGCTCCTAAAACCGATATGCTCTGCTGCAGGACCACCTTGTATTTTTCCAAGGTCTGGATGGCTAAATTAGCCTTGGCAAGTATGACTCCTATATCTTTAAGGGCATACCGGAAATTGCCCTGATATAAAGTGATGACATTCCGGCGTTGTGAGATTGCGATGACCAACGACTTGGTCTCCCTTGCCACTCGTTCCGCTGTCCTATGCCTCATTCCCGTTTCAGTGGAAGGTGTACTGTTATCAGGCACTAATTGGGCATTTGCGAAAATGATCTTATCGGCGGTTTCATTTAAAATGATGGCCCCGTCCATCTTCGCCAACTCATATAATGTGCTGGGGGTACAGCTGCAGTTGATTTCGAAGCCGCCATCCACGATCGTTCGCACCTTCTCGTTATAACCGACCACTATCAAACCGCCCGTATTTGCCCTCAAAACATTTTCGATGCCCTCCCGAAGCGGGGTACCCGGTGCTACGATTTGCAGAATTTCCAATTTTGTTTTCTCATACCCTTTTTTATCTGTCATGCTTAACCCCCTAACGATTGTTTAAGAGCCTCCGAAACCGATGAAACACCAATGATCTTAATACCTTTTGGCGCGGTCCACCCTCCTATATTATTAGCCGGTATGATAACCCGCTCAAACCCTAATTTAGCGGCTTCCTGCACCCTTTGTTCAATTCGTGACACCCTTCTCACTTCACCAGTCAGCCCCACTTCACCAATGATGCAATCTGCTGGGTTTGTTGGTTTATCACGGAAGCTTGATGCAATGCTTATTGCGACAGCGAGGTCGATTGCCGGTTCATCCAGCTTGACACCGCCAGCAACCTTTAAATACGCATCTTGGTTTTGGAGCAGCAAGCCCACTCTCTTTTCCAGGACAGCCATTAAAAGCGAAACTCGATTGTGGTCAATTCCCGTGGCCATCCGCCTCGGATTGCCAAAACTCGTAGGAGAAATCAATGCTTGAATTTCAACAAGCACCGGCCTTGTGCCCTCCATGGATGCGACGACTGTGGACCCCGAAGCTCCTTGCGACCGTTCTTCAAGGAAAATTTCCGATGGATTCGCAACCTCTTCCAATCCATGTTCTTTCATTTCAAAAATACCCATCTCATTCGTCGAACCAAAGCGATTTTTAACCGCACGTATAATTCGATATGTATGGTGTCTTTCCCCTTCAAAATATAATACGGTGTCGACCATGTGCTCAAGCAGCCGTGGTCCCGCAATGGCCCCTTCTTTTGTAACGTGACCGACGATAAAAATCGCGATCCCGTTCGTTTTAGCAATGCGCATGAGTGAGGCTGTGCATTCCCTCACTTGTGAAACGCTTCCAGGGGCAGATGTAACCTCCGAATGGTAAACCGTTTGAATCGAGTCAATAATGACCAAATCCGGTTTAACGTCTGCAATTGCCTGTTGGATATAGTCCATATCGGTTTCAGAATAAACGAATAGATTTTCCGACATGGTCCCAAGCCGGTCCGCTCTCAATTTGGTCTGCTTGACTGATTCTTCACCTGATATATAAAGCACTTTTTTCTGTTTATGCGCCAATTGGGATGATACCTGTAAAAGCAGGGTGGACTTACCGATACCTGGGTCCCCTCCGATCAATACAAGTGATCCCTGTACGATCCCTCCCCCAAGAGCACGATTCAATTCCATTAAATCCGTCTTAATGCGTGGTTCTTTTTCTGATTGAATAGTCGTTATGGGTGCTGCCTTATCCCGTTCCCCGGAAACTCTAACCTCTGAATGGGTAAAAGCGCCTTTTCTTGCAGGTTTAACGATTTCTGTTTCCTCGACCATTTTGTTCCATTCACCGCAGCCTGGGCATTTCCCCATCCATTTCGCGGACTCATACCCACAAGACTGACACATGAATTTTGTTTTCTTTTTTACAGCCATAAATTACTCCTCTTTCTTTGGAAAAAATATCTATATTAAGGATATTATATCTCTGTTTTATTTAATCCTTCTTAAGGATAAGTTTTTTTAAAAAAATATTCACTTTGCTTGTCCCATATATACTCATATCTACCTATAGATAAAAAACAGAGGTACACTGCAAAAGAATCTGCGTGTACCTCGAAGTTTAGGACTAGGTTATTCACTTACATTAACAGGCTCGCCTTGTCGGATTGCAAACTCATTATTCACGACATCCATTACGACCGTTTGCCCTTTTTTCACGTTGCCTTTAAGCAACTCTTCGGATAGATAATCCTCTACATGCTTCTGAAGCGCCCTGCGGATTGGCCTTGCCCCATATTCCGGATCAAAACCTTCCGTGGCAATTTTTTCTCTAGCCGCATCTGTCAGCTCCAAGTATATCTCCTGTTCTTTCAAACGGGTAGTAAGCTGATTTGACATTAATGTAACGATTTGTTTCAAATGATCCTTCTCTAATGAGTGGAACACGATAGTTTCATCAATACGATTCAGGAATTCCGGACGGAATGCACGTTTGAGTTCTTCGATCACTTTCCCTTTCATATTTTTATAGTCCTGACCAGTATCCTGGATGTTAAAGCCGACATACTTATCAGTTTTCAAGGCAGATGCCCCTACATTCGATGTCATAATCAGAATGGTATTCCTGAAATCGACAGTACGCCCCTTTGAATCTGTCAGTCTTCCGTCTTCCAACACTTGAAGAAGAATATTGAAGACATCCGGATGCGCCTTTTCTATTTCATCAAGCAGAACGACGGAGTATGGTTTCCTCCGCACTTTTTCCGTTAACTGACCGCCTTCTTCGTACCCAACATATCCTGGAGGCGATCCAACAAGACGTGAAGTCGAATGTTTCTCCATATATTCGGACATATCGATGCGGATCATGGCATCTTCATCACCAAAAATGGATTCAGCCAAAGCACGGGCTAGCTCGGTTTTACCGACCCCTGTAGGCCCCAAGAAGATGAATGAACCAATTGGACGCTTAGGATCTTTCAAACCTGCCCTTGCACGTCGTACTGCTTTAGAAACCGCAATGACGGCCTCTTCCTGCCCAATTACACGATCATGGAGGATTGACTCCATATTAAGCAGTTTGTCTGACTCCGTTTGCGCCAACTTAGTGACCGGCACTCCCGTCCAGCTGGATACGACGTGTGCAATGTCATCCACAGTCACTTCACTGTTTTCCTGCCCTTGTTTTTCTTTCCAAGTTTTTTTCGTTTCTTCCAATTGTTCTCTTAAGCGTTGTTCTGTATCGCGAAGCGAAGCAGCTTTTTCAAATTCCTGACTCTGAACGGAAGCATCCTTTTCCTTGCGAACATCATCTAGTTTCACTTCAAGTTCCTTTAGGTTAGGTGGCGTTGTGTATGAGCGCAGCCTAACTTTGGAACCAGCTTCATCAATCAAGTCAATCGCTTTATCAGGTAAAAAGCGATCGGAAATATAACGGTCTGATAATTTGACTGCAGCATCAATCGCTTCGTCAGTAATCGATACGCGGTGATGTGCCTCATAACGGTCACGAAGACCTTTGAGAATTTGGATGGATTCCTCAATTGTCGGCTCATCGACTTGGATTGGCTGGAAGCGACGTTCAAGGGCAGCATCCTTTTCAATATACTTGCGGTACTCATCCAAAGTTGTAGCACCGATACATTGTAATTCACCACGGGCCAATGATGGTTTAAGGATATTGGAGGCATCAATGGCACCTTCTGCACCACCTGCACCAATCAATGTATGCAATTCATCGATGAATAGGATGATATTACCCGCCTGGCGTATTTCATCCATGACTTTCTTCAACCGGTCCTCAAATTCACCCCGGTATTTAGTGCCAGCCACAACAGTACCCATATCAAGTGTCATGACGCGTTTATCACGTAAAATCTCAGGTACCTCATTATTGATGATCTGTTGGGCAAGCCCTTCAGCAATGGCTGTTTTACCAACGCCAGGTTCACCGATCAATACTGGGTTATTTTTTGTACGACGGCTTAATACCTCAATGACACGCTGTATTTCCTTACTTCTTCCGATAACCGGATCCAAGCTTCCTTCCCTGGCAATCGCCGTTAAATCACGGGCAAGGCCATCCAGTGTCGGCGTGCTTGCATTTGCAGCGGCTGAACCTTGATGACCACCTGATTCATTGCTGCCCAAAAGCTGTAATACTTGTTGTCGAGCTTTATTTAAACTTACTCCCAGATTATTCAATACGCGGGCAGCGACACCTTCCCCTTCTCGAATAAGACCTAGAAGGACATGCTCTGTCCCAACATATGAGTGACCTAATTTTCTTGCTTCATCCATGGAAAGCTCAATGACCTTCTTGGCTCTTGGGGTATAATGTATCGTTTGAGCCGTATCCTGTCCACGGCCAATTAAATTTTCCACTTCTTTCTGAATCTTCTCCGGACCCAATCCAAGAGCGAATAATGCTTTGGCTGCAATACCATCACCCTCTCGAACCAGGCCCAGTAAAATATGTTCCGTGCCAATATTATTATGACCTAAACGGATTGCCTCTTCTTGAGCTAATGCTAATACTTTCTGGGCTCTTTCAGTAAAACGACCAAACATCATAGGGAATTCCTCCTTTAGAATTTTCGTTTTGAATAAAGTTGCTGGCAATACTCTAAGTAATGGCAGAAGCTTATTCTTGCTCCATATCTATTAATGAAATTTAATTCTCCCTAAAGAGGTCAATAACCTCTATGAGGAGGAAGATTCCGTGAAATTTAAGCGTTCCCGGATGAGTGCTGCTCTACGGATATCCCTTTCATGGGGTCTTAAAGGGCCGCCAGCGTACTTTTGTAAAAATCCCGACTGCGTCAAAATCATCAATTCATTTAGAATGCTTTTGGAAATATTCTTTATATACCCAAGATCTATCCCTAACCTAACATCGGAGATACATGTAGCTGCTTCCTTGGTCTCGATGATTCGAGCATTGGACAAAACCCCATATGAACGGAAAATTCTATCTTCTAATTGTATGTGGGAAGTCCTCGCTAATGCATCCCTCGCTGACCGTTCCTGGGCTATGATTTGTTGCACTACACTCGTTAGATCTTCAACGATGTCCCTTTCCGATTTTCCAAGAGTGATCTGATTGGAAATTTGAAAAATATTCCCCAACGCCTGACTTCCCTCTCCATAAATCCCTCGAACCACCAACCCCAATTGGTTGATAGCCGGTATGATATTATTCATCTGCTGTGTAAGGACCAGGCCCGGCAGATGCATCATGACTGAAGCCCTTAACCCAGTTCCCACATTAGTCGGACAACTAGTTAGGTATCCTCTTTCTTCATCATATGCATAGTCTATGGATTCTTCAATCCAATCGTCAAGAACATTTGCAATCTTTAAGGTTTCCTTTAGCTGCAATCCCGACATTAAACATTGAATACGGAGATGGTCCTCTTCGTTTATCATGATACTTATTTCTTCATTTTCCGAAAGGAGACAAGCGCTTTTCGCTGAATCTTCAACTAAATGAGGACTGATTAAATGTTTTTCAACCAGAACGCGCTTTTCCAGTGGCTGCAATTGGTCAATCTCTAATAGTTCCAATTTTCCAATCTCCGGGGTTACTTCCTCTTCGATTCTTTTTTTGACCAATTCAATGATTTTATTAGCTTCTTCGTTCGAAAAGGAGGTTGGGAAGGTAAAGTCTTTGAAATTCCTGGCCAGCCGAATCCGCGAACTCAATACAATATCGATTTCCGGCCCTTCGGCACTCATCCAGGAACTCAAGGCGTTTTCTACAAACTTTTCCAAGCTCATAATTCCTCGCCTCCCTCTTGTGCTTCATACCTTTTTTCAAGGGAACGAACCTTATCTCTTACTTCTGCCGCTTTCTCAAACTCCTCTTGATCAATGTGGACCTTTAAAACTTCTTTCAAATCCAAAATTTGCTTTCGAAGATATATGGTGCCGCCAATCCTTTTTGGAATTTTTCCTATGTGTGCTGTATTGCCGCTATGAACCCTCTTTAAAATGGGATTTAACTGTTCATTGAACGTTTTATAACATTCGGCACAGCCAAACTTGCCAATATGGACAAATTCTTTATAAGATCGATGGCAATGCGGGCAACGTCTCTCCTCCGTTTTCGGAAATGCATTTGCCTTTGTCTGTTGAATATTCGACTCCATATTCAACAATCCTGCTAATAAATTATTTATTGAAAAACCAGGTCCACCTGCCTCCATGAACATTTCACCTTTTTCCTGAGCACATTTCTCACAAATCATGACTTCAGTCTTTTTTCCATTGATGATTTTGGTGAAGTGCAGGGTAGCAGGCCTTTGATGACATTCTTGGCAAATCAACGTTCATCACCTCTGCCAGTTTCATTTATATTTTAAAGTCGTAAGCATCGCAGTTAAAATTCTTGCCCTAAGCTCATCGCGGTCAGGCAGGTCGATATAAATCACCGATCTATCTATGACGCTCATCATAATCTTTGCTTCTCTTTCATTAATGACGTCTTCATTCATCAGCCGTGAAATTACTCCTTCAGCCATCGATTGAGTTACCCTGGAACCAATAAGCGATAATAATTGGTTGATAAGTTGCACGGAATCCTGTGATTCCACTTTCATGATGCGTATATAACCGCCGCCTCCACGCTTACTCTCTACAACATAACCTCTCTCGATGGTAAACCTGGTATTGATTACGTAATTGATTTGAGAAGGAACACACTGAAATTTATCTGCTATTTCACTTCTTTTAATCTCCAAGATATCTTTTTGACTTATTTCAAGTACCTGCTTCAAATAAGTTTCGATAACATCAGATATGTTTCTCACTCAGCCTCCTCCATTCTGACTTTGACTATATTTGACTATTATTATACAAGGAATAATGCATTTTGCAACTTAAACGCACTTTCTTTCTGTAATATCCATTTTCTCCAAATTATATGTAGTTACATACCCCATTGAACATTAAAGTTGAAATATCTTACATAAATACCCTATATTAATGGATGTAAAACCTGAAATTTTTCTTCTCCTTAAGGTTTCACCACTTAAATTCTGCCCCATTTCCCCAGCTCATCCATTCCTCCTCATGATATGACTACCAATTCAAATAAGGCCAGTCCGTGCTGTCCCTGAAAAAGGAAATTTTTTTTAATTACAAACAAAAAAAGACCAGCCGGATG